>NZ_JBJMBA010000041.1:0-97305 GCF_045799135.1 Weissella sp. MSCH1
ATCAAAGTTTATCCTTAATAGTTTTGAGTATGTACGCCAGACATAGCAACTGGCAGTGTCGTTTAAAACAAATACAAGGAAGATTATCCTTTAATTTATTTTGTGCTATGTGATGCATGTGGTCAGGATTTGCACCTGACAGATGACCTATTCCGCCACACATGCTTTATTCCAACTTTTCTACTCTATCATAATAACCTGGACTACCCGCACCTTGCATGCGGCAGTTATGAACCATATACGCGCTTTCCAAATTATTCTTTAACTCGTAAATCATCAACGTCAGAAAAATTATCAGCGAACAACAGAAACGCTTCGTCGATAATCTCTTGACCACGTCTGGTGCTGTAACCAGTCAGTGCTTCTACTTGTAACCATTCTAAGTATCGGACGTATCGTAACCACATGAAGTGCCTGTGTGGCTGTGTCATAACCTTGATGGCATGGACAACGGCATCGTAGTAGTACACAGCGTTAGCGTGATTGGTAAATAGTTCATCGTTAGCATTACCAAACGATCGCGCACTTGGCATGTCTGAAATTTCAACTGACTTCAAATCAACATATCCCATATCAGCCATGTTCACGATACGTGGCCACTCGCTATCAAAAAACTCTCGAACCGCTTCTCTTGTTGCCTTCTCATTAACTGCTGGTAAAAGTGCCATTCCTTACGTCCTCCGAACCATGTTAAAATGAACTTACCTTAAATTCTTTTACATGGCGCTGGACTTCGGTCTGGTGCTTTTTGTTTCCCAAAAAACTGATATAGTTAAACTGTAATAACTATGAGAGGATTAGATGTATGTCAACAAGATTATTAGGCCCAAGTACAGGTCATGCAAACACACGTAGTTATGATTTGTTAGATAAATGCATACATTGCGGACTAACTATGTCACCCGAAGTCATCAATGTAACAGAGCCCAATCCGTATAGCAAAATTGCTGTCACGTTACAGTGTACTTCTCTTGTTTGCGCCAAATTCATGGTGCAAGAATTTGAAGTATATTCTACTTACGCTACTAAAAGGGTGAATTATAATTACGCACCTTTAATAGATAACGTACCCGACATACTGAAAGAAAAATTTCCAGAATTTTATGCTGCATATACTGAAGCTCGCGAAGTTGAATCGGACGGTCACATGCGTAGTGCAGGTATGTCCTATCGCTTTTCATTAGAGACTCTCATTAAAGATTATGCAAAGTTAAAATGGCCTGACAAATCAGAAAATATTGACTCATTGATGATGGGGGCAATCATCAAAACTTATTTTAAGTCTGCTGATGACCCCTTACATCACTTATTTACGGCCTCGGCATGGTTGGGTAATGATCAAACTCATACTATCCCAAAACATCCTGACAAAGGGCTTAATGAATTCAAAGAATTCTTACAAGCAACACAATTCATTATCGCTGGGCAACTTCACTCTGAGCTTGCCCGAAAATTCATCGAAGAGGGCAATTAGTCCTCTTTTTTTAGTAGCTTTAGGTAGGTATCCAAAACTGAATTTGTTGCAGATAATGCTTTTGTTAATTCTATGTTCAACAGTCTCATCTCTTCGTATTTGCTTTGATAATTAACTTCTTCCATTGTTTACCCTTCCTCTACCCAATAGTAGTACCCTACTAGCCATTTACTGACCATATGCTTGATGAGCCACTTGCTACTTGTTCGATATGCCTGGCGCTTGTTCCACGTCCGCACAATCACTCGCTTGCCTTCTGGCGTATATGCGAGTTTGAAGTAGCCTTGCTTATCTCGGAAATAGTAATACTTACGCATGATCCTCACTTTCCATAAATTCACCAACGATTTCTTCAACTGTATCATCGTCTATGAACAAAATGTATTCATTCGAAAACTTAATCAAAATCTCGCGCACCTGTTCTTCTGGGTATAAAGCAAAGCCATGGGGTACATAAGCCGGTGCGTGTTCAATCAAAGACCTCATGTCCAGCTGGTTCAACCCCTGCAATTGCCATTATTCTTCCTCACTCTCCGATTTCAAACAGAATGCTGTTCATAGCGCTAATAACTTCTTCAATTGCACCAGCCGTGTTCTCGTAACCATAATTAGACAATTCCTCTAATGCATCTTCTAGTACGTATGATTTTTCCAGTCCTTTAATGATGCCGTTATCAGTTAACTTATAATTGCTAGTTACAGAATTGCCATTAAAGCTAAACCTAGCTTGCGCTGTACCATCAAAATTAACTCCGATTTCCATCTTAAAATCTGCTTGTTTTTGTTCTGCCATTATTCTTCCACCTTCACCTTTCGCGCATTCAATGCAGTTAAGCCAGCAACCAAATTGTCAGCATCAGTTTCTGTGTAAGCAGGTTCGTTACGCATGAACACGTCAAATGCAATTCCACTTTCACCGTCTGAATTTTGCCACATTGCAACTGATTGTTCCTCACCATCAACATCAACTCGCACATAAAATTTCGGTTCCTTCTTCTCAACGAACTCAATGTTTCCGAAATACCAACTACCAAGAATGTCAGCGACTTTATCATAACTAGCATGTGGTTCACCAATCGATTTGCGAATTTCCGTAAATACAATAGACGGAGCATTCAGCACAAAGCCTGCAACGTTTTCCCAATAGGTTTTAGCATTCTGGATACCTTCAATCACATCAGCCGGCAACTCAATCACACGCTTTTCAACAGTTGCGTTTTTTGCAACAGTCGGTGCATCAGGCAGGTCAACCACATTGTATTTTTGTAGTAAAAATGACCCGCCAGCATTGATTTGTTCATGCGCTGTAATGTAATCTGCATTCTCCGGTACATCAATAATCTTCATAAACATTATTCAGCCTCCATTGTGATTTGCTTCAATGCTTCTTGTGCTTCCTTGTATCCAACATCTTCACGGAACTCGTACCAGTCAGTGTAACCTCGCCCTTGCGCGTACTCATTCATCATCTTCCCAGTAACTCGCATTAGTAACGCTCCTTCATAAACCCATCAATTACGGAATCTCTTTCCGCGACATATTGTGATAATTCCTTTTCAGAACTCCACCTAACAAAATCAGCCAACAATGCACGATCATGTGCTTCTCGAATTTCTTCGTCGGTTGGTTCGTACTCCAACCACGCTTGCTGATTGGCGGACCTGAGACCGAACATGACACCCAAAGCCATCTTCTTATCCAAGTAACGTCGCTGACTTACCAGCCCCGTTGACGACTTAATCTTCACTACAAACATGTTTAAACTCCTTAATGCCCACCCATACCCGCCATTGATGGCTCATCTCATCTATGACGTTACTCGGTTACTTCTTTGCTGTCGCCGTCAAACTCAACTACTTCGTATCCATTCACTAACCACTCTTCAGCATTTGAACGACTTGTAAATGCGGTTGCTTTGGCCGTATTCCCGTAGTGTGGAACAACTAATCCGTGTTCAGTCACCAGCTCTAAAATAAGTAGTTCACCATTATTATTCGGTTCAATACTTCGCACTAAGAAGTTGTGCGGCTTCTCAATTTCAAACACATCTTCGCCATTTAGCCATTGGATAATTGCAATCAAGCGCTTGTTGTGACCCACCATATCAGTAGGCCCTAACCACCAAGTATCAACGGCGTTAGTAAAGTACCGCATGTCAATTCCGTCGACATACGAACCATCAGGATTGCTTGCTACGTCCAAACTGCGTTCATCGCGCCACTCAATCAGCGCATTCATGAATTGCCGCGTTACCTTGTACTTTTCAACCATATTTACATCCTCCAAATTTCAATTCGCAAAGCACGCGTGAAATGCATCATCTTGCGACTACGTTTATCAACAATTTGTGCGTCATCAAAACCTAGTGCTTTCTGCATTGCATCTAACGTCGGCTTTTCCATGTTGTCTAAATCCTTGGTTGACCGTGTGGTTTGCTTAATTCGTGTTTGATAGAAAACCAAACTCACTGCCAACGCGTCGTCTGGATCAATGCTCAGTTTCACCTTGTCGTTGATGTCATCCAGTGCTGCAACGACTTCATCTTGATAATCGTGATAACCCTTTGGTCGGAACTTGCGTTGCCCGTTTTGTCCCATCATGTTTCCAGATGCGAACTCATTGTCCAACTCAATCAACGCGTCAAAGATTTTCACACTACCAACTTGGTCGCTGTTGCCTTTCAAACTGTCCAACTTATCGTTCAACTGACCAAACTCACGCTTCAAGAACTTAGCCAAACTGTTAAATAATTCGTTCATTTGTTCTCCGTTACCGTTGTTACCGATATTGTTACCGTTTTGGTTACTGATTAAACGTTGTCATACCGCTATTTGGTGACTTGTTACCGATATGCACCCTTTTTCTATATATTTGTTATTTATTACTACTTTTTAGCTTTTAAGAAGAAAAGTAATAAAAAATAGTAACAATAGTAACAACGCCTATATATCAACGTTTTATCGGTAACAATATCAGTAACCAATCAGTCACAATCGGTCACGCTGTGACTTTGTAATACTTTCCATCACGACGCTCAACTTTATCTGCCCAATTTGCCATCTTGCGACCGAAAGCTTGTTTGCTCATTGGTGCGTCGTCTTTACCGCTGAATTCCAAACTCTCGTAATACTCGACGTAATTGTCGTATAGATCGCCTGACTTATACTCACCTGGTTTTACTGTTTGATACCAAGCAAGGAATGGGTCAACCGCCACAATGTCGTCAGCAATGTTTCCGATAATCTCCCAATCATCTTCCACTGCCTTCTGGTACATCTCGATTGCGTAGGTAGCCAGCATTGGGATTTCAGCGTTCAACTGTTCTTCTGGGAACAACTTGTTTCGTTCTTCAATCTCCTTTGCAGTGGCAACCGGTGCAACCGTCTTGATGATGTGCAATCGTCGTGTGATGGCTCCAGCATTGTTGAATACCGGCATCCCGTTCACGTTGATAATCATCTTTGCGGTGATACGATACTCGCTACCGTCAATTCCCTTTCGTTCGATAGGTGATAGTCCACCACCGGTCACGGCCTTGAACACATCATCTTCCTTGAAACGAACCTTCGTTGCATCATCATCAACCATTAGTGACTTACCAACGAAACGGGCTGTCTCGAAACGGGCGCCTTGTCCTTGTAAGTTCTTCAATTTGAAGGCTCCAACTCGGTTTGCACCAAACATTGCCTGAGTTACCTTAGTGACAAAGTGCGTCTTACCCGTTCCACCGATTGGATCAAGTAGAAACAATGCACCTTGCTTCCAAGTCATGTTTGCCTGGAACGAATATCCAAGCCACGCCCACAGGAACGCTGCGTTATCACCGAACATGTATTGTGCGTATGCAACCCACGTGTCAGGGATTAAGTTTGGCTTCGGTTCGAAATCAAACCCGTCAATGACGTTCATGTTCTTGTCAGGCGTGATGAAATTGTTTTCTTTAACGTCCAACGTCCAATTCTTAAAAGCGATATACCGACCTTTGATTGTGTCGTCGAAGTTTCGCGACTGTTCAATCAGATACGGCTTCACGTCACGTTGTAGTTCACGCTTCTTGTTAGAACTGATACGCAGCATGTCGGTAATTGCCACGATTGAAACATCAATCATGTTGTATACCTGCTTAACTGGCATCCGTTCCCAGTACGAACCATTCCACTTGTACCCAAAGTCATTCTTGACTGCGTAATCATCAAAGCCAATCAGCCAGCGTGCAAATGCTGTTACTGAGTTGATGGTGTACTTGATGTCACCGTGCGATTGGTCTTTACTCATGTTTTTGACTGAAAACGAAAGCCAGTCTAACCGGTCTACGAAATCTGTCGTTCCCCATCCACGGCTTACGTCGTCTAGGGAGTGTGGAATTTTGGCCTGCTCAAACGTTTGAACTGACCTTAGTTGTAATTCATTTTCCATTTCCTATCCTTTCAGCAGCCGTCGTGTTTTATTAGTTACATCTCTTACCGGGTTGTCGAGTTGCTGTGCAATGCCAACATTGTTTAACGCTTCGATTAGATCATCATCTGCTACACCTGAGAAAGCCTTGGCAACACCACCAATCAAACGAGTTAAATTGTTATCTCGCTCGCCTGGGTGGAATGTGATGCCGTGCTTCTCAACATACCCGGAGATGAAACTAGTCAAATTCTCAACTGTCGGTGCATTGAACTCCTCCATGCCACCGCCACCAAGCGCAACGAACCCGGAATCGTGATACTCAGCCTTCACTTTGTACCTGAACCGTTCTGGCAAGTCCCATGGCACGATTGTTCCTGTCTTTTGAAGTGGTAGACCCATAAGGCGTGAAACCGTCTTAGATGTCGTTATATCAACCCCGTAGTTGAGCAGATTAAAGTCTGCCTTTGCGAAAGCGATTAACAGTTCGTCTACGGCCTGTCCCAGCAATCGTGGGTTAATCGGTTCAGCTAACGGAATAAATAGCCGTGAGCCGTTTGAATGATTGCCTGAAGCAATTGCTGATGGTGTCAGCCACATATAGAGTTCAAGTTTCGTCTTGGTCATCAGTGAGTAGAACTCGTGCTGTAATTCATCAAGACTTGGCACCTGGTCAAGGTCAAACACGATACCCTGAATATCAATAATGTTGTCGCGACTACGCGTTAACCCCGCCTTCAAGTTAGAAGGTGTGAAGTATTGCGCCTGTCGTTCCTTGAAATCATCAATATCAGCAATCGGTGCATGCACCTGTGGCAAGCTTTCCACATACTCGATAACGTCTAGGTCATCAACGACGTCATAATCGCCGAATTGACCTGACACTTTAAACGCGTATGCCATTACTTAAACGGATCATCTTGTCCGGCTGGCACGTCGAATGGTGATGCAGCGTTCGTTGGTGTGGCACCAGCCCCAAAGTTATTGATTGACGCGTCGGCAGCATTTTCACTTGGTCGTGGGTTTGACTTATCAGGAACGGACTCCTTAATAGGTGCGCCAAATGCTGAAGCAACTGGTGACCATGCGACACGTCCCTTGTTGGTTGTGAACTTATCAAACTCAGTCACTCGCACTGACAAAATCTTTTCTGGCAGGAAGTCAGCAACATTTTCAAGGTTGATGATCGTGTTTTCGTTAATACCACCAATACCAGCAAGCAATGCGTTAATCTCACGGTAACGGAATGGCGTGTAAGCCGTGATTGATGAATCGTCCATGAAGAAGTGACGAATAGTTGCGCCCTTCTCTGAACCATCCATAACCTCGAACACCACTTGGAACTTGTCGGCTCCATAAGTCTTGCGTTGTTGGTTATCTTCCTTGCCTTGGTATTCAGCAGATTGAACCTTTACCAAGTAGTCTCCTGCAAATGCCAAGTTCTTAGTTGCTGCTTGAATATCTTGTGAGTTGAAAGTAAATGCCATGATTAGTTATCCTCGTTCTTTTCTTCTTCGTTTTCGCTAATGATTAGTTCTGATGCCTTAACTTCCTTTCGGTCGTCCAGGCGGTTTGCTCCCTGATTTCCCTTTTCAGGGTCAAGGTCAATAATGCGTTCGTTGTTCTTAATCGAAATGTGACCAACAACGTCGAATGGCGCTGCAAACGCATTGAATGTTTTATCGTTCATATCCGGCTTGAACAGTGGTGCGCCAATTGCGTCCTTCAAGTCTGTTGTTAGTTCGTGAGCCGTTGCCAGTACAGGTAGTTTGGTATCACGCAACCACATTGCCAGGTCACGGAACCACATTTGAACTGTGTTCCAATTTTGACGACCATCTTTGCTGGCGTTTTCGATATTGTTGATGACCCAATTCTGCAATGCTGTGACGTTGTCCAAGATGACTGCGTCGAACTCGTCGCTCAAATGACGCTTTCCATCTTCTTCTGTCACATACAGCAGACGATCCAACCAATACGTCGTCAGCTTCTGTGCGTCTTTCGCATCTGACTGACCAAATGAAATTACTTGAATATCATCTGTGTCAGAAATTGCATTAGTTGAACCGTCGAAACTCAGCAACAACTTGTTACCAGGCAATTGCTTTGACAGGCTCGTCTTACCAGTTCCCTTACCGCCGTAAATGAAATACATATTCCCGAAATTAGGAATCTGGCCCTTCTTGTAGAATTGCATGCTATTCCCCCAATTCTTCTAACGCCTTATCAATATCAGACTTGACGTCTTGCAAGGCTAATTTGATGACCGTCTTGTCTTCACGGGCAAATTGTTGCCAGTATAGGTCGCCTAGAGCTCGTCGCACGTTATCGGCATGACGGTCAATATTTGCTTGTGCCATTACATTTCCTCCGTATTTACAGGAGTTGAATTGGCAACTAGCCAATCTGCTGCATCATCAAGACGAACGTATTCACCATTGATGAGTACAACATCTTCTTCTCCAACTTCGATTTCGTCACCTTGCCAATCAACACCCCAAGGCGCTGGATCGTCATCTGGTTCGTAATCACGGTTAGTAAAAATTGCCATACCATTCTCCTTGTGTTAATCTGAACGGGTATTCAACGCTGAAATTGAAATACCCAGTGCATTCGGTAGCTCCAACTATCGGATGCTTTTTTTATGCCGTTTTGGCTTTGGTCGCCGTAGCTTTTGACCAGTCTCACGTTCGAGTTGAAGAATTGTTTCGTCGTCAACGTGCAGCAAGTGTCGCATCTGTCCGAATGAAAATTGTGGCGTCTTACTGTGTTTCAATAAGAAACGTTCCTTCAAAACTTCATGACGTTCCGCTTGGCTGATTTGCTTGTTTCGACTACCAACTCGTTCAATCACAACTGATGCATTGAGCGGTTGATTAGCCGTTGGCGTGTGAATGTCACCCACACCCGTTGAACCTGCTGAGAAATCCATTTATTCACCCCCCTTCAATTGCATCTAGAATGTCGAACACTTCATCTCGTGTTGATACCCATTCGATATGCCTTTTAACATGAATGCCAAGTTGAACACCACCAGTTGGAAGTTCACGGGCTTCAACATCATGAATACCGTTGTAAGACAACACTTGTTGTAGATTTACGAACTCAGCAACTTTCATCTAGGCATCCTCCGTGTAATCCAAAATTGTGCAGTTCGAAAGTCGTTCGTTGGTGTGAATTCTGTTCCATCTTCATTTGGAAGTAGAACGGTATAATCACCAAACAAATCAACTTCAAACTTCAACTCAATTCCGGCATCATCAAACAGCTTCATGAGAGTTAGAAATTGTTGTTGTGTCATACACTCACCAACCTTCCGTAGTAATAGATAGCCAATTGAAAGTTAGTGATTGTAGTGTTTAACACTCCGAACTCAACGGCATATCCGTCATCATGTTTTGGCTCACCATATTGAAACGGGTTGACCATGTAGGCCGTCGCTTCAGGTACGAAGCGATTTACAAGTCGAATTATTTGGTCAGCTTGTTGTAGCGTCATTAGTTCTCCTTTCTGTCAGCCACCACAAACCCGCACACCACGCAGGAAATATTCTTAGCGCAGTAGTAGTTCGTGATGTGCAGTTTGTGGTGACCGACTTTCCGAATTACAGTTACTTGCTTGGAAGCACCTTGGCGTCACCTGTAATCAGGTAGTAAACCGTAGGGCCTAATCGCTTGAACCAGACGTACTTCAACACAATAAATGAGTAGTAAGCAGTTACCCCAAAGAGAGCAAGCAGCGCCATGCCCACAATCATTAGTCCAAAAAATACTGCCAATGTTATTTGATCCATATTTTCTCCTATTCCCAATCGGCCCATTTTCTCAACAGGTTCCGACTGTACCTACCATTCATTCGCTCAACTTTCATTGCTTTGAATGATTTTTCAAAACGAATTTTTTCATCAAAATATGTTCGAGAAACTGACAGCAATCCTGCCGCTTCATCAGCTTTAATCAGGAGCTTGTCGTTTACGTCATATTCCGGAACCGGCTTTGCCATACGCCCTCCTTTACGGTTAAACCGAAATGACAATTACAAAAATACAATGTCTTGATATTGAACCTCGAATGCTTTTTCAATGTTCATCACATCTCGCACATCCGGGAATGTTTTCTTTGCTTCCCATGAAGCCCACTTATCAACACTTACGCCAACAAGTTCAGCAGCTTCCGCTTGCGTCATCTCCTTGTTCACTCGAAGCGCCTTAAGCGATACTCGAACTCCCATTTCCGTTCCTCCTTGCTAGTTGATGTAATCATCTTAAACCGAAAGAAACCGAAAAACAACCGAAAAATACCGGAATTTTACGGTTTTACCCTGTACAACAACCGAAAAATACCGTAAAATCAACGTATACAGTAATAGTTAAGAAATTATTAAGGGGATTATTATGGCACTCGGTAATAAAAATATCATGGCTGAAAACATCCAGTATTATTTGGCTAAGAACGGAAAGATGCCAACGGATATGATCCGTGACTTAGGATTTAAAACCACAACAGTTTACGATTGGATAAACGCTCGCACATATCCACGAATCGATAAAATCGAAATGATGGCGAATTATTTCGGTATTGAAAAATCTGATTTAGTAGAAGACAGAAACAACAATCCATTTAAAAAGCAGCCAGAAAAAGAAGTTGTTGATTTAAATGAAGTTTCTGATGATGAACGTAACCGCTTGATTTCAGCCAATGGACAACCTATCTCTGATGAAGATTGGGCCATTATTAAAGCGGTACTAGCCAAATATCCAAAGCGTGACTAGATGATTAATGATTTATTTAGAGAGATTAATGAGTTGGATTACGACTACGCCCCTGTCCCAATGGGTACACCCGCTTTAACAAGTTGGGAACGCAAATTAGTAATGTATGATCCTGATTCGGTTACGCCATATTACTTGACGCATGAAATTATTCATATTGAAGAAAAGCACCATCATAGATTGCAATCGTTCAATGGAAATGATGAGAGAAACCCAAACGAACGTGATGCTGAAGATGAAGCAATTCACCGACTAATGCAGCATCACCTAAACCTTAGTGGAAAGTTTAACTATGTTGACTTCATGATGATATATGGAGTACCTGCGCACCTAGAACAATCAGTAATACGTGAGATGTCAGACATCAACTTATACGTTGTTTAAAAACACACGACCAGACAGGAACGTCGATAAAAGCTTAAGGAGATTATGTATGGGTGGATTATTGATATTTATTGGACTGATTATATTTGCAGTTGGACTGTACAAATTGGTTAACAAAAAATCTAAAACCGCAAAGAAAACAAAGTGGATGATTTTTGGAGCTGGTATTCTTGTTATGTTGGTTGGAACCATTATGGCTGGAAATGCAAGCGTTGCTAATCAAAAGAAGTTAGATTCAACTCCAACTTCTGCTGAACAGGCAAAGCCAACCCTTTCCGCCCTTGCTGCAAGCAACATTGAAAAGATGAGTGGTCTTGATGGAGTAAAAGTCAACGACTCTGACATTGAAAATGTTGTATATCAAGGAAAGCGTAAAGACAAAGCAACCGGTAAAATTTACAAACACGTCTACTACATGATTGGAAAGTACCGTTACAACGGCCGTCAGATTGGTTTCAACATGACGTTTAACTTCGATCGAAACAACATTCAAGACAGCGACGTTAAGTACCAAGTTTTGCAATACGGAAATGACGATTCTTCAATGTCCGGAACTTTCACATCAGATTTGTCAGCAGACACTGAATAAATAAATAAAAAACACGCACACTCTCCGTCGCCAAACAGTAAGTGTGCGTGTGTCGAAATGAAATTAGCAGTTAAGCCTTTTTTCATAGGTTTAATTGTACCAGTTGAGAAAGGTGCATTCAAACATGGCAAGTATTTATAAGCGTGACGGAAAATGGCGCGCAGAAGTAAATTACAAAGATGGTGGCAAGTATAAAAAGAAAACAAAGTCCGGATTTAAAACCAAGACTGAAGCAAACGCCTGGGCAGCTGAGATTGAAAATCTAAAAAACACTAACTTCAATGCGTTCAACAATAATAAAGAAATATTTGTAAACTATTTTCACGAATGGTACACGCTTTATAAATCAGAAGTGCGACCATCTACCCTACGTAGTTACTCACTTCATGAAAATTGGTTACGCAGAAACTTCCCTGACTTAACCATCTCTGAATTAAACAGGTCAACCTTACAACAAATTATAGATAAATATTCAATTGGCAGAACAAAAGGAACTGTTAAAGCGTTTAAAGAACATATATCAGCGGCTAGCCGAACGGCTTTTGCAGATGGTTTATTGCGTATCGACCCCACAGTATCAATTGTTAACAAGGGTTCTGAAAGCACTAAAGATTCTGACGACAATCATCTAGATTTAAACGAGATTGAACTATTTTTAGATTTTATAGAACGTGAGAAACCATCAGACCGCCATTTTGTGTACATAACGGCCTTACTAGGTGGTTTAAGATTTTCTGAAATAACCGGATTAAGGGCCCAAGACATAGATGCACAAAACGGAACGTTAACTGTCAATGTTCAACGATCAAGTAAAAAGCCATATCCTGCCTCAGTCCCAAAAACAAAAGAATCAATTCGAACTATCACCATGCCAAAACGGTGGTTCAACTATTTAGCTAGATACCGAAAAGAAGTTGGCATGGGTTCTGAATTTATTGTCCCAACTCCCCCCGCAAACGAATGGGCCATTAAAAAATTACGTGATACCCTCATAAAAATCGGTGCGCCACATATGATAAATGTCCATGGATTACGACATACACACGTTTCTTGGCTATTGTCTCAAGGAGTTGATTTAATGTATATTTCAAAACGTGTTGGCCATAAAAATACCCTCGTGACACAAACCGTCTATGCGCACATGTTAAAAGAAACCACAGTTATACAAGATAGTCTGACACTTAAAATTCTTGAAAAATAAAAAAATCGCACCCAAAAACTATTACTAGTTTAAAAGGTGCGATTTTTTCTTTCTAAGGTGCAAAACAGGTGCGAAAGTTATGGTAATCAACGGTTTTTAACATGATTTAACGGTAAAATTTTAATTTCATAAAAAGCATCAAAACACGCGCAAAACCTTGGTGTTACTTAGAAACCCCGCTACCCCAGAACTTCTCTTTGTAAGCATCACGTGATTGCTTTTCTTCGTTGTAGCGTTCAACATTTTTCTTATAGAATTCCTGGTGATATTCTTCAGCTTCCCAGAAAGTTGTGGCATCTTCAATCGTTGTTACAATCAAATCATCCCCAAAAATGCCTGATTCTTGCAAAGCGACTTTAGACGCCTCAGCAATCTGTCGTTGCTCAGGTGAATTAACAAAAATCACAGGTCGGTAATTGTCACCGCGATCTTCAAACTGCCCCATCGCATCAGTCGGATCTGCCGTCTGCCAATATAAGGCGACCAAATCTTCGTATGAGATTGCAGCGTCGTCAAACCAAACTTTTACGGCTTCGGTGTGACCTGTTTGGTGTGCCTTAACTTCTTCATAGGTTGGATTATCTTTATGACCACCTGTGTAGCCAGATCGAACGAGTGAAATACCTGTTAATGTTTCAAACGGTTGGACCATGCACCAAAAACATCCACCTGCAAAAATTGCTGTTTGTTCTGCCATATTGTTATCCCCCTAAATTACTTTAACTTGATATCCCACGCAGGGATTTCTGCTGAGCCGTATAGCTGCTTCATGTGCTTCTTGGTAGCCTCGGTTTGATAGGTTTTAACCACTTGCTTGTATACCTTTTTATTTTGCGTACCCTTACGTGCAGCAATGATGTTAATGTAACCCTTGTTAGCTTTATTAACCGGTTCCACGAACAACGCCTTGTCAATATCCAACTTTGCATCGAGGGCGTAATTGGTATTAACAACTGCCGCATCAGCACTCTTCAATGCGGCAGCAGTTTGGTCTGAAGAAACTTCCTTAATTTGGAAGTGTTTCTTGTTCTCCGTTACATCCTGAGCAGTTGGCAACTTGGCGTCATGGTTGTATTTAATCAATCCCGCGGCCTCTAGGACATCCAACGCACGTTTTTCATTCGATGCGTCATTCGGTACGATAATCGTTGCTTTTTCCGGCAAATCCTTCAAAGACTTGTGATTATCAGAATAGATGCGAATTGGTGTCACATACGTCTTACCAATCCCCAATAACTTATTCTTAAAATGCTTATTTTGCACATCGAAATAATTAATCGTTTGGAATGAATTCAAATCGATCGAACCATCAACTAATGCTTGATTTGGCTTAACGTAATCCGTGAACAACTTCAACTTCACATCGATGCCATACTTCTTCTGCGCATCTTTTTTGACATATTCCCATAATTGACGGTCAGAATCTCCAACCAAGCCAACGGTTACAGTCTTTTCGTTCGCAGCGGAAACTGCCCCATCATTTGTTACATACAAAGCCACTGCAGCTGCTAAACCAGCCACTGCCACTGTTGATACTAATACTTGCTTTTTATTAATTGTCATAATCTCCACCCCTAGTTGTAAATAAAAAAACCGTTTCTATACACATTCTCAATATGAGAAGTATAGAAACGGTTTAAGCCCGTGGTACCATTCTAAATTCGCTTGTTCAGTCACCTGAAAAGCCTCACAACGTGCGGACAGGGAGCGAAATGATGCTATGTCGATACGCGTGTTTGTTAACGGTAACCACCCGTGTGTCGCTTATGAACTTGCCATTCACAACACCCAATCACAGGCCATTTTCTGAGTACCAGCGCACGCTACGTCTCACCACCCGTAGCTCTCTGCACTTTGCTAGTAATCGTACTTTCCTGATCATATTGTTTTTACTAACTATTTATTCGTTTTTTCTATGAGTATTATATTAGACAATCCTCATTTTATTGTCAAGCTTTTATTAGGGTTAATTTTTATTTTGTGCATCACTAACCGCTTGTAAGGCCGTTGCACCTACAAAATTAACCGGTTGCGTAAAGTTAGGTTGGAAGAAGAAATCAGCCATCGCCAAATCGTCAATGGTCATTTGATTTTGAATGGCCAATGAGACAACATTCGCCGCTTGCGTAATGTCATGCTTTGACATAAAGGCCGCCCCCAGCACTCGACGTGTTTTGCGATCCCAAGTTAACGTTGATAACACTGGTGTCGTCGACAACATAAAATCCGGTCGATAATCTTCCTCATGAACTGTTTCAACGACATCTAAGCCCCGCGCCTCAGCAGAACCCTTGTTCAATCCTGTTGCTGACATGGCATAACCATACAACTCCACTGCCGACGTTGCTTGCGTCCCTGAGTAAGCCAAGTGATGACCATCAATGTTGCGTGCAACGAGCATCCCCTGACGAATCGCATTCGTGGCTAATGGAATATAGTCATAGGCTTGCGTTGGATTGTAGAAAACAGTCGTGGCATCACCTGCCGCATAAACGTCAGGCAAACTTGTTTCCATATACGCGTTCGTTAAGATGGCCCCGTTTGGCAGCATATCAACTTGGCCCTTAAACAAGTCCGTGTTTGGTAAGAAACCAATCCCAAGTACCGCGATATCCGCCTCGTAAGCACCTTGATTAGTTGTCACTCGAATACCGCCATCTGCGGTATCTTCAAAGCCAGATACCATTTGTTGCAAAGCTAATGTGACATCGTTGTCCTGGAACGCCGCTTCCAGACGATCAGTAATTACTGGACTGAAGTTCTTAGGCAACACGCGGTCAAAACCATCGATTAACGTAACCTTCTTCCCAGTTACTGAAAATTGTTCTGCGATTTCGGCCCCAATGTAACCTGCACCAATTACAACCACACGCTTCACATCATCCGCCACTTCTTTAATTCGGTTAGCGTCTTCCCAAGATTTCACCATATAAATTTTATCATTATCGATGCCTGGAATCTTTGGGACTAATGGCTTTGAACCGGTTGTAATAACGATTTTATCAAACGTTTCATCTGAAAAATCACCGGTCAATAGATTCTTAGCCCGAATACGCTTGTTTACCAAGTCGGCTTCAACAACTTGGTGTTGCATCTTCATTGTAATTCCTTGTTCAGTCATTGAAGCTGGTGTTTCATAAAACATACGTTGTTCATCCGAAACGTGATTACCTACCCACAAGGCAATCCCACATGACAGGAACGACACCGTCGTGTGCTGTTCATAAACCGTAATGTCAGCCTCAGGATGCAATTGTTTAATTTGCGTCGCTGAAAAGGTTCCTGCGTGTGTGCTACCAATTACTGCAATTTTCATGTTATATACCCCACAACATTTTTCAATTATTATCATTGTGCAATTATCAACAACTATTTATCGACATTATTCACAACTAAACCCACTGATGAAACAACCGTTTGTTCCATTTACAAGTGTAAATAAGTCCGATAAATTAGATAACTCACAAACTAATTGTAACTTACTGAGCAAATACGTCAAGTTATTTTTTAAATAAGTAGACGAAAAAACCCGAGACAAGTGAATTCCTTGTCTCGGGTTTTATAACCTCATTAATTGTCACGCCATTGTTTAACAAGCATGACGGTTCCCGTCATTGCTCCTAAAAGCAACATTGCTTGTGCAAACAAAGACTTGTCTGCTAATAACGTCATACTGATAATAATCACTACTGCCAGTACCACGAAATAGATACAGGCATCCTCAATTTGTTCGGTCATACATCCTCCTATTACTTGAACCAAGCATCAACCTGCTTAGGGTGTGCCTTAATCCAATCCTTGGCAGCTTCCTTCGCTGATTTACCATTTGAAGTTGCGAGCATTACTTCACCAATATCTTCTTTGGTCCAATGGAAGTTCTTCAAAACCTTGTACACGTCTGGCTTATCAGCTTTTAATCCCTTACGCGTAAACGTATTGAGCGATTCTGCCTTACCAAACGATTGCTTCGGATCCTTTAGATACTTCAAATCATACTTTTGGAACATCCAGTGGGGCTGCCACCCCGTAATCACGATGTCCTTATGTTCTTTAATCGCCTTACCTAACGCAACTGCCATGGCACCTGATGATGATGGCGTGACTGTCCATCCCTTTTCCTTAAGGCCATAGTCTGCCAGAGCCTTGTCGGCGGACTTCATCACACCGGCACCCGGTTCGATACCGGTTACAGTCTTACCCGCTTGTGTGGTCAAATCTGAAATTGACTGAACATTCATATAGCTTGGTACGACCAAACCAGTTGTTGCACCAGTCAAATTTGGTCCTAATAGATCAATTTGATTTTTGTACTTCTTATATTGCGCAGCGTGTGTTTTAGGCAACCAGGCAGACACTGATGCATCCGCTTGTCCATTAGCCACAGATTGCCACATAATCGAATTATCAAGGGGCGTTAACTTAACGTTATAGCCGTGTTCACGCATTGCCTCAGCTAAAACATTGTTTGAGGCAACTTCAGAATCCCATTGTACATAAACCAAATTAACAGATTCTTTAGCTGACTTAGTTGAAGTGACCGCATTGATAACACCGGTTCCAACCATAGCCACAGCAACTGCTAATGCTGTCCACATCTTCCAACGACCCTTTGACGCTTGTTGTTTAGCTGCTGGGTCAACATTTAACTTCTGCGTAAAGCGATCAATAATAATGGCCAGAATAACTAAGGCTAACCCATTAACGAATCCCTTACCAATATCAGCATTTTGAACCGCTGACAATACACCACGACCAAGTCCTGGTGCACCGATCATTGATGCAATCACAACCATTGACAATGCCAACATAATCGTTTGATTAATACCAGCTAAAATCGTACCAGTCGCCAAAGGTAACTCTAACTTAAATAATTTTTGCTTAGGGGTTGAACCGTAAGAATCGGCCGCTTCAACCAAGTCTTTCGGTACTTGTCGGATACCCAAATTCGACATTCGCACTGTTGGTGGTAATGCGAAGATAACTGACGCAAATACACCAGGCACTACCCCAATTCCAAAGAAGGCAACCGCCGGGATTAGGTAAACAAATCCAGGCATGGTTTGCATAAAGTCCAAGACCGGTTGCACAATCTTAGCAACTGTTTCCTTTTTTGCCATCCAGATTCCCAATGGCACACCGATAACAATTGATACTAAACTTGATACAACAACCAAAGTCAATGTGTTCATCAAGTCAGACCACAAATTTTGATTGGCAATGAACAATAACCCGATGAATGTAAAGGCTGCAAAGCCCCACTTTTTCCCAGAAGATAGAATGGCAAATATGGTAACGCCAATAATAACTGCCCAAGATGGCATGGCAATCAAGCCATTTGTCATCCCGTTCATCAACTGATTACCACCGGCTTGAATGGCGTCAAAGAAGCCACTTAAGTTGGACGTTAACCAATTAACGACCGACTCGACCCAACCCGCGACGGGAATTTTTCCAATTAATAATGTCATAAATTAGTTGTCCTCCGTTTCCGATGTCTCTGCCAGCGCTTCAAGCACTCGACCACGGATGATAACGCCTCGCAGACGTCCTTCATCAACCACCGCTAATGGAGTTGGTGAATCATAAATGAGTGGCATAATATCTGCCACAACCATATCTTTCGCAACCGTTGGCATTTCGGTCGCCACTTCAGATAACGGCAAACCTTCTGAACGAGCGCGCAAGGCATCTTCACTGGTAACGAAGCCCCGGAAATGACGGCCACGATCAATGGCAACTAAGCCACTAACTTCTTCAACACGCATCTTCTTAAGCGCCACGTTTGGACCATCAACTTCGATGTTCGTATAAATTGGCGGAATCATAATGTTTTCGGCTGTCAAAACCTTCGAACGGTCAACATCCTCAATAAACTCACGCACGTAGTCGTTCGCTGGGTTTGTCAGAATTTCTTCTCCCGTACCAACTTGTTGGACTTGTCCATCCTTCATAATCGCAATGCGATCACCGATACGAAGCGCTTCATTCAAATCGTGGGAAATGAAAATAATTGTCTTTTGAAACTTTGCTTGCAAATCAAGCAATTCATCCTGCATATCACGACGAATCAACGGATCCAAAGCCGAAAACGCTTCGTCCATCAGCAAAATTTCAGGATCGTTTGCCAAAGCACGGGCCAATCCAACACGTTGTTGCATCCCACCTGATAATTGCTTAGGATATTGATCCTTGAAGGCCAGCAAATTTGCGTTGTCCAGCGCTTTCTCAGCGCGTTCACGGCGTTCGGCCTTTGGGACGCCCTGCACTTCTAGACCATACTCAGTATTTTCTAGAATTGTTCGATGCGGAAATAACCCGAAGCTTTGGAAGACCATGCTCATCTTCTTGCGACGAACATCCAATAATTGTTCCTTGTTTAGTTTAGAGACATCTTGTCCATCAAGGAAAATTGAACCTGAAGTTGGTTCAATCAAACGGTTTAATAAGCGAATTAACGTTGACTTACCAGACCCTGAAAGTCCCATAATCACGAAAATTTCACCTTCCTCAATTGACAAGTTAGCATCATAAACACCAACTGTCGCACCAGTACGCTTTAATATTTCTGTTTTTGGTACTTGTTTTTCAACCAACTGCAATGCTGGTTTGATTCGCTTACCAAAAATCTTGGTTAAGTGCTCTATTTCTACCTTAGCCATAACTCTCCTCCTACTTGATCGAATACTCTCACTTTCGCTAAGTGACAACTCTATTGTAAACATAAAGTTGTCACTTAGGTCAAATTTAAACGCCTGTACCGCTGTGTTGCATATATGGTACAAATGCTATCGTTAAGCTAACGATTTGATGGTATACCAATTTTATTTATCCCACGGGAAAAGTTGTCCAATAGAAAACAAGTGTGCTATTCTGAAAGTGCGAAGGCAACATATAAATGGTAAAGGTTCTAGACCTTAGCCAAATGTTGCGGTGATAAACAGTTAAATTCGAGGTAAATCCATGGCAGCAATTAAACAACCGCGATATCGCGTTATTGCATTGCGAATTGCAGAAAAAATCAGCACCAATCAATTGAAAGTGGGCGATAAAATTCATGCTCGCTCAACTTTGGCCACAACTTTTGGTGTGTCAGCTGAAACGGCTCGACGTGCGATTAGCGTATTAGTGGATTTGGGCATTGTTGAAACACGTCATGGTAGCGGCGTGGTTGTGACATCCCGTCAAAAAGCCCAAGACTACGTCAATACTGAACAAGAAGTGAACGGCTTACAATCGCTACAACAAGACCTCAAAAATCAAATTAAAGCCCAACAAGCAGCGCTAGATACTTTAGGCACTTCCCTACAATCATTTATCGATCAGTCACAACATTATCAACAGCACAATCCCTTAACACCTTTTGAATTGGCTTTAACCGCACCATCGGCCATGTTTGAAAAAGAGCTACGTGAACTAAATTTTTGGCACAAAACCGGCACAACCTTAGTGGGAATTATGCATGAAGATAAATTAACAATCTCACCCGGTCCTTATGCGAAAGTATTCCAGGGAGATACACTCTACTTTGTTGGCGATCAAAACAGTGTTCAGAGTGTTTCAAACTTCTTTTATCAAAACTAAAATAGCTGGCTCGAATTTAGGAATCCTTGAACGAGCCAGCTATTTCTTATCTAGGAGAATAACGTGATGCGAATATTAGTCGGGTTAGCCGTTATTGGACTATTACTATTTGGCACTTTTCTGTTCAGTTACAAGACAGAAAAACCAGTGACAACCCAACAACCAGCAACCAACGCACCCAAATCAACAAAGCCCCACCGCACCCCGCTTACAATCAAGGAATTGCACGATAGCCAGTTACTCTACTTTGCTGCAATCATCAACTATGCAACGTCGAATATTACCGATGGTCGTTGGCAAGAAGTCAAACGTCCGTCAAACGGTTGGCAAATCGAACCGCACCTCGTTTCTGGCACAACGCGCTATTTTGTTTGGCCAGATAAGCAAGCGACTGTCGAGCAAAAAATGGTCATGCCAAATTGGTTTAGTGTGTCTGACGACATCGTGACACTCCACTCGTTCATTATTCACTCCGGGGACCAGGATGTGGTGCACGAAATTTCCATCCAAGACATTATCCGCTGGCACAACCAAAGTCAAGCACGTCTCCAACATCTCGAGACAATCCAAGCAAATAGTCGCTTATTAACTGACATGACACAAAAAAAGACCTCATCGACAAACCGATGAGGTCTTTTTAGGCAAACTATTAACTTAACAGTCCACCATACGATCATTTCATATTAAGCGTTAAAAGCGTCAGTCAATGGTGGCACAACTTGCTTCTTACGTGATACAACGCCAGGCAATGATGCACGACCGTCTGCTAACTTAACGTCAAAGGCAGCTTCAACCTTATCCAAGTTATCACCCAAAACCAAGATATCTGAATCTGAGTCCAAAATGTTCGTCACAACGAAGACGAAAGTGTTATAACCATCTTCAGCCAGTTCGGCTTCCATAGCTGCAACCACTTCATCACGACGTGAGAAGACATCCTCAACATCAACTGTGTTTACTTGACCAATGCGAACGGTTGAACCATTCAACTCAAATGACTTTGCATCACCATCAATCAATTCCTTGGCTGAACGTGATGACAAGTCAGTACCCGCCTTCAACATTTCCAAACCATAAGCCTCGTAATCCGCCAAACCAGCAATCTTAGCCAAAGCTTCCAAAGCAGGCTTGTCCATTGGTGTAGTCGTTGGGCTCTTCAACAACAACGTGTCAGAAATGATAGCTGATGCCATCAAACCAGCAATTTCAGCAGGAATCTCAATGTTGGCCGTTTGGAACTCATAGTACAAAACAGTTGCAACAGAACCCCATGGCTTGTTGATGAAGTACAAAGGAGCAGCTGATGAGAAGTTAATCTTGTGGTGATCGTATACGCCGTAAACAGTTACATCTGCAATGTTCGCAACTGATTGTGCCGCTTCATTGTGGTCAACCAAGAAAACTTCTTCCGTATCAGCGCTCTCAATTACACGAGGTGCGTCAACCTTAAAGTAATTCAATGCAAATTGTGTTTCTGCATTTGGTGTTCCCAAAGCCACAGCCTCAGTATCTTGATTGTATGCCTTGTTCAAAAAGTATGATGCAGCGAATGCTGACGCAATCGTATCTGTATCAGGGTTTTGGTGTCCGAAAACCAACATCTTAGCCATCAGATAAATCTCCAATTTCTTTGTTTTTTCAATGATTTAATCATACACCATTTACACCGGTTAGGCACGCAAATTAGTCAAAATTTCAACCGATTAGTATCGTCGTAATGTTAAGTAATTAGTGCCATACCAAGAGTTTGCGCGAATTTAGTTAAAAATTATTAAAGGCCCGCTAACTAAAATCATGCTAAAATTGAATCTGTTCTGTTTTTCAGAACATGCACTTATTCACTTTTTAAAATTGCATATCAAAGGAGTGTTAATCGTGACGATTACGCATTTTATTATTAGTTTCATTTTAGCCTATGTTTTCGGTTCAATGCCGTTTGGTTACTGGATCGGACGTCTCTTTTTTAAAAAGAACATCTTGCAACTCGGCTCAGGTAATATTGGGACCACCAACACCTTTCGTGTCCTAGGTACAAAAGCCGGTGTGGCGGTCCTTATCTTGGATATCTTGAAGGGATCTGTGGGTGCGTCAATGGCAATGATTTGGGGCCCAGCCCCTGCTTGGACCCACATGGTAGTTGGCCTTGGCGCCATTCTTGGTCACACCTTCTCAATGTGGATTGGGTTCAAGGGTGGCAAAGCAGTTGCGACTTCAATGGGGGTCTTATTGACTTACAACCCACTGCTCTTTGTAGTTGCCTTTGCTATCTTTCTGACAGTTATCTTGCTAACATCGATGGTTTCAATGGCCTCAATGATCGGCTTCACGCTCGTTAGCTTAATTTCAATCTTCTGGTTACATGATTGGCTGTTATCTGTTATTGCGGTTGCCCTGACCATTTTCGTGTTCTATCGGCATCGTGAAAATATTGTCCGTATCAAAAATGGTACAGAATCATTAGTTCATTTTGGTTTTGGCTATTGGCGTCAACAAAATAAATAAACAAAAGGAGAGCATTCAGCTCTCCTTTTTTAGCTATTTAGAAAAATGTCAGTGAATATGAACCGGTAAATGTTTGGGCTGGTGCTAGTGTGTTAATACCATACTTGTGGCGCAACTCACCATCAGCGTCAACGGTGTCGGCAATCCCCCACCAAGGTTCAATCGCCACAAATGGGGCCTCTTTCGCATATGGCGTCCAAATACCAACGTACTTCGCATTTTGAATATGCATGGTAACCCCGTGTGACTCGCTCAACTTGGCCAAAACAATCGACACTGGATTCTGGTCCAATCGTAGAATGATTGCATCATCCTTATAATCATCACGACGAAGACGCAATGGAATTCGCGTGTCGAACGTTGATTCTAAATTATTGTCCAAGTATGGACCGACTAGCTTGGCACGGTTGTATTTACGTTGTGGTTCAACGTTGATGTAGTAGTCCGTAAACTTTTCGCCCGCTTCCAGTGGCGCACGGAACCCTGGGTGACCACCAACGGAGAAATAAATATCATGCGTGTCAGTATTGGTCACCACGTAGGCGATTCCCAACGTATCCTGCTCTGTCAGACGATACAACACGTCAAATTGGAAATGAAAGGGATAAATCGAAAATGATTCATCATTATCAACCAAACGGAAGCGTGCTGTATTAGCAGTCTTTTCAACTAAATCAAATTCATTGTCTCGTGCAAAACCGTGTTGTGCCATAAAGTACGTCTTATCACGATACTTATAACGATCACCCTTTAAACGCCCAACAATGGGGAAAAGGTTCGGTGCGTGGCGGCCCCAAAAATTAGGATCGGCTTCCCACATATATTCTAGGCCACTCTCTTTATTAGTCACACTGACTAATTCAGCACCCATTTCTGAAATGACGACGGTGATACTGTCATTTTCTAGCTTGACTGACATGCTCTTCTTCCCCCAGTCCGTTCTGTAAACGTTTTCTTCAATATTTTTATCATAGCAAATTTTTTACATAAAATCCATGCACGAATTGTAAATGATTTTCACGAATAATCGACGGATTTATGAAAAAAAGGTTCATGCCAATTAGCATGAACCTCAAAATAATTATTCTGTTGCTCGTGGGAAAAAATCACGATAGCTTTTTTGTAAAGCATCCGTTGTCACGTGCGTATAAATCTGAGTTGTACTTAAACTGCTGTGGCCCAGTAGTTGTTGCACCGTTCGCAAATCAGCACCGTTATTCAGCATATCCGTTGCGTACGTGTGGCGGAACATGTGAGCAGAAATCATCTGCGTTAAACCGGCCTTCTTGGCCAATTGCTTCAGAATGTATTCAATTCCGCTAGCTGTCAATGCCTGACCACGTTGATTTACGAATAGGTTATCATGCATAATCTGACTTTTGGCGAGCAACTGTGGACGGGCATCACGTAAATAACTTGCTAACGCATCAGCCGCATATTGGCCATATGGGACAATCCGAGTCTTATTTCCCTTACCCGTGATCGTGATTACTCGGGCAGTTTGATCTATCATGCCTAACGTTAAGCCCGCTGCTTCCGATACACGTGCTCCCGTGCCATATAAAATTTCGAGCAACAATCGATTGCGCAATCCGAGCAGACTCGTATCAGTCATAACGACCTCAAAAAGTTTGTTTAATTCTTTCTCATAAAAATATCGTGGCAAATGTTGCCCAGACTTTTTGAGTTGTACGCCGGCAAACGGGTTTGTTGTGACAACTGCATTGCGCTCTAAAAATCGATAAAACGCCCGCAAAGAGCTCACTTTGCGCGCAATCGTCCGGCTGACGTCACCTTTTTCGTAAAGCATCGACAGAAACACACGCGCATCATACTGATCAATGGTAGTTAAATCAACTGGTGTGCCATCCCCAGAATCTGTCAAGAATGCAACAAATTCAGTAATATCCGATTGATATGCTTTTTGGGTGTCCTCGGAATATTGCCGCTCAACTCGCAAATAGTCCAAAAACAAGCCCGTCAACGTTGCCGTATCCATCTTTATTTTGCCTGCTCAGTTTCTTTTTCAGCCTTAGTATCTGCAACTTCGTCGTCATCCTTTGGTGTCGTACCATCAGCACGCGTCTTCTCAGTTGGCTTGTCCCATGAGACAAAATCACAATCTGGGTAACGTGAGCAACCATAGAATGTGCGACCACGCTTCGTCTTACGCTCAACGATTTGTCCGATACCACACTTTGGGCAACCAAGCCCAATTTCTTCAACAATCGTTTGTGTGTTTCGACAATCAGGGAACCGAGAACAAGCGTAGAACTTGCCATAGCGTCCCATCTTTTCAAGCATCGGTGCCCCACAGACATCACAATCGAAGCCAGCCAAACGGTCCTTTAATACAATCTTTTCCATTTCCGTTTCAGCTTTCGTTAACTCTTTAGAGAACGGCTTGAAGAAATCGTCAATTACTTTGACCCAATTTTCTTTACCTGCCTCAACGTTATCTAAACTAGTTTCAACTTCAGCTGTAAATTTAATGTTTGTCACATCCGGGAAAAATTCTTGCACTGTATTTTGGACCAACTCGCCTAGTTCGGTTGGCACAAATTTCTTGGCATCAATTCGGACGTATCCACGCTTCTGAATCGTTTCAATCGTCGCAGCATAAGTTGATGGTCGACCAACCCCGTTCTCTTCAAGCGCCTTAACCAAGGCCGCTTCAGTATAACGGGCAGGTGGTTGGGTAAAGTGCTGTTCAGGTGACATTTTAGCTAACTGCACCAAATCGCCAACCGTTAACGTTGGTAGCTTGTTATCCTTTTCCTTCGCAGCAGGATAAGCCTTCGTAAATCCAGCAAACTTCGTCTTTGAGCCATTAGCACGGAACATCACCCCGTTTTGCTCAATCGTAACTGCCATAGTATCCAAAATTTCTGGCGTCATTTGACTTGCCACAAAACGCGACCAGATGAGTTGATATAACTTAAATTGATCATTCGTCAACTTATCCTTAATTGATGCCGGCGTACGGAAAACCGACGTTGGTCGAATCGCTTCGTGGGCATCTTGGGCACCTTCTTGTTGCTTACCTTGGACAGGCTTAGTTGCGGCGTACTCGGCCCCATATTCTTCGTGAATAAAGGTTGAAGCATCAGCCTTGGCGATTTCAGAAATTCGCGTTGAATCGGTACGCATATAGGTAATCAATCCAACACTACCTTCCTTACCACCTAAGTTGATACCTTCATACAACTGTTGTGCCGCCATCATTGTTTTCCGGGTACGGAAGTTTAACTGTGTGTTAGCAGTTTGCTGCAAAGTTGATGTCGTAAAGGCTGGTTGCGGATTACGCTTACGTTCCTTAGCTTCAACCTTGGTAATATCAAAGTCACTCTTTTGATTTAAGCGTCGTAAGATATCTTGGACAGCTTCATTATCAGGCAATTCCACTTTTTTACCATCAACGCCATAAAAAGTGGCTTTAAAGGTCGTTTTGTCTTTCTTGAACTCTGAGTCCATTGTCCAATACTCATCAGGTTGGAAAGCCTGAATTTCATTTTCACGTGCAATAACCAATCCTAGTGCAACAGACTGTACACGGCCAGCAGACAAGCCCTTTTTGACCTTCTTCCACAAAATTGGTGAAATTGAGTAACCAACCAAACGATCCAAAACACGTCGAGCTTGTTGGGCATCCACAAGATCCATATCAATCTTACGAGGCTGTTTGAAAGCGTCTTTAACTGCATCTTTCGTGATTTCGTTGAACACGACTCGATTTTCACCAGACTCTAAATCCAAATCTAAAATGTGTGACAAATGCCACGCAATAGCCTCACCTTCACGATCCGGGTCGGACGCCAAGTAAACATGTTTAGCAGCCTTTGCATCTTTCTTTAGCCCCTTGATTACATCACCTTTACCACGAATGTTAATGTACTTTGGTGCATAATCATTCTCAATATCAACACCCATGGTTGACTTTGGCAAATCACGAATGTGACCAATACTAGCAACCACCTTATACGTGCTACCCAAATACTTTTCAATCGTTTTTGCTTTCGATGGAGACTCAACGATTACCAAGTTTTTCTTTGGCTTCGCCTTAGACTTTGTTTTGGCTTTCGTAGTCGTCGCACGCTTTTTAGATGGCTTTTTTTCTGTTTCAGTTGCCATGGCGTGGACCTCTTTTCTGTTAGTTTTTTGTTTTCTTCTATATATAGCAGTTAAAATGCTCTATCAATAAAGTACTATACACTACCTGTCTATAATTTGACAAATGCTAACTGGGTCATCTGTGAAACATTTACCAAGCGTTAACGTACTCCGCCAAAATCTGGGCTGGCGAAATAAGCGGGATTGCACCTGCTGCGATTAAGGTGTTAGTCCCTTCTGACAAGGGGCTAGTCACCGGGCCCGGTACCGCCATCACAACCCGATTCTCATCCAGAGCCACATTGGCCGTAATTAACGACCCTGATTGTTGTCGTGCTTCAACAACAACCGTCACTCGGGCTAATCCTGCAATGATGCGGTTTCGTTCCGGAAAATGATGTTTTGCTGGGGGTTCCCATGGTAAATACTCGCTTAAGATTAGTCCTTGTTGGCTGATTTGAGTTTGCAAATTGTCACGACGCTTTGGATAAGCTACATCAACGCCGGTGCCAATCACAGCGATTGTTTGCCCAGCCTGTGCCATAGTCTCCCGGTGGACAGCTTCATCTGTACCTCGTGCTAAACCTGATACCGTGACCAATTGTGCGCTCACCAAATGCGGTAACCAGGTCGCTAATACTTGCTGACCATACCGCGTTAATTCACGTGATCCCACAATTGCCACACACGCCCGATTGATTAATGTATAATCGCCTTGAAAGAAAAGGCAGAGTGGCGGTTGTGCAATCTCTCTGAGTAGTTCCGGGTATGCATCATCAGCCAGAGTCACCACTGGGTATTGTTTGACCAAATTGTAAGCACGGCGTAGTTCTCCCGACCGTATAGCGACTCTAATTTTAGTTTGGGCAGCAACCGACAATTCCGTCAATGTAAATATTTCTTGCAATGTTAAGCGTTGGCGCTGTGTTTCCTGCAAAAATTGCCAAATCTTATGACGCCTCATTAAACCAATTCCCGGTAACAAGCGAACCCATAATAAAAAATCACGTTGTGTCATCATATCCCTCCTAACCAGGAAAGACGTTACACAACGTGATTTTTCTTTTTTATAACAGTTTCTAAGTCATTTTATGATAAGTACTGTTTCACCGGTGCAAACGTTCGTCGGTGGATTGGCGTGACACCGTGGGCAGCTAGCCCTGCCAAATGCTCGGCCGTGCCATAACCAGCATTGTGGTCAAAGCCGTAACCAGGATAGTCAATTGCATATGCCGCCATTAAGTCGTCACGAAAGTTTTTAGCCAAAATTGACGCAGCACCAATTGAAATACTCCGATCATCACCCTTAATTAGCTTCTCTTGCGGCAACGGTAAATCAACCGTCATCGCGTCAATCAGTAAACCATCAACCTGAACGGATAAATTCTCAATGGCCTGTTTCATCGCCACCCGTGACGCCTCATAAATATTCAATGTGTCGATATCTGCCGCATCAACAACACCAAACGCGAAGGCAACCACTTCTTCTTTAATTGCCGCATCCAAGGCCAATCGGGCTTTCTCGGACAATTGCTTTGAATCATGAACTGCCAACAAATCGAATTGATCATCAATTACAACCGCTGCCGCCACCACTGGACCAGCTAATGGGCCGCGACCAACTTCGTCAACCCCAGCTAAGACAAGCCCCTCCGACCAAGCATCTCGTTCAAACGAAAGTCGGGCCTGAAAGGCTGCCAACTTTTCAGCTTGTTTCTGTTGCTGCTTTTCGTAACGATCAAGTAATTTTTGCACACCGATTCGGTCATCCTGTCGCCAGCGTACTAAATCAGCTGCCGTTGGTTGCGCTGCCAGGGCTAGCTTAATGGCCGAAATCGTCTCAGCTTTAGTCATTAACCACTTCTCCGATGTGATCTTCTGGCATCTCAACCGTGTATGTGCCTAACTTACCACGACGCAAGTCAAGCAACATACGTTCAGCAGCGCGATCATAATCATCCTTAAAGCCTAACTTTTGGGTAATCAGCAGTAACATCTCGACGTCGGTATTCGCTTCCCAGGCGTCGTCTGCCAAATGATAACGTGCCACGATAGC
Organism: Weissella sp. MSCH1; assembly: GCF_045799135.1. Classification (NCBI taxonomy): domain Bacteria; kingdom Bacillati; phylum Bacillota; class Bacilli; order Lactobacillales; family Lactobacillaceae; genus Weissella; species Weissella sp. MSCH1. The sequence continues at coordinate 29,064 of NZ_JBJMBA010000041.1, forward strand.
AGCTGGATTATATGTTCGCATAAACTTTAAAGTCGCCAGCGCAATATCATCTTGGTTAATCAATTGGTCCTTAATCGCCCCTGTCATCGCCAGATGTTCACCAACGCGCTGATCTTCAAACTTTGGCCATAACACTCCCGGCGTATCCAAAAGTTCCAAATTAGTCGGTGTCTTCAACCATTGCAACTTCTTTGTCACACCAGGACGATCACCAGTAATCGCAACATTCTTTGTGACCAAGTGGTTCAACAACGTCGACTTACCCACGTTCGGAATCCCTGCCACAAGGGCCCGTATTGGCTTATCTTTAACGCCCTTCTCTTCAAGGGCGGCCCATTTATCGGCCAAGACTTTGCGCGCGGCCTTTGTCATAATTTGTGGCGTTTTGTGACCACGTGTGTCCAATGCAACAACTTCAAGTCCTTGGTCCACGAAATACTTAGTCCAAGCCTTAGTTCGCTCAGGATCAGCCAAATCTGTCTTCGTCATCACTAACAAACGTGGCTTGTTCCCCAACACCTCATCCAGTTCAGGGTTACGTGATGAAACTGGGATCCGGGCATCCACCAATTCAAACACAATATCAACATACTTTAAATTCTCACGCATTAAGCGGAAGGCTTTGGCCATGTGGCCAGGGAACCATTGAATAATTTGGGCCATAATAGACTCCTTTCTATGTATGGTGGTACCCCACCAATTCGTCCTATTCCTCTGAAGCCAAGTAACGTGACCAGGCTTCATCAAAAATCGACATGCTATGCAAGTAACTTGCATTTTCTTCTAAATAACGGGACAAGCTTTCAAAATCTTCCGCTTGTTTTGGAAATTGATGGTCGTAAAACGCGGCATTGGCAAACGTTTGCACCTCGTCAAACGTTACCGGATTGCGTTGCGTCATCAACCATGAAAAAAATGGGCGTCGCATTATCGTGTAAATCCTCCGCGGAAAACAAATTTGTTCTGGGCCGGTTCAATCGTCACAGCTTTAAACCGCATATCATTAACCTTCGGCGTCTTACCAAGGTCGATGAGGATGGTCTGCTTTGATGTATTAATTTTTAGCCAGTCTGGCAAGTTCATCATGTTACCGATATAGCCCATGACGTACTTAACCGGCAATGGTAGTTGTCCGACGGCGACCGAATCAGCATGCAATAGGATGCCACCATGTTTCGTTACCTCTGGCGTCATCTTCATACCAAAATCGACATTTTGACCCAAGAGCTTGTATGTACCATACACCATCATGCCAGTTTTTGTCATTTCAAAACGGAATTTATTTTTTAATGAAGGATCATCATTTAAGTATTTTTCAACAATCGCATTAAGCTCAGTGCGATCGACGCTGACTTCAAAAGCCGCCTGACTGAGTTGCGGTTGCGTATCTACTGCTTGTTGTCTGTCCTGTGGTAATAAAAGCAAACCAATCACAATCAATACCATCACAACAATCGTGGCACCTACACCTGTAATGATGCCTTGTACACGATCACGACTAGGCATAACAAAGCCAAATCGTGTTACCTTACGTCGTTGCATCTACTTCACCAGCCATTCTGATTCTTTTTCGGCCATTCGCTTCACAAGCAATTTACTCATTTTGTCATACCCTTTATCATTCGGGTGATAGTGATCAAGTGTCGTAATATAATCATTTAATTCCTTATCACTCTTGCCATTCAACGTATCCTGCACCATTTTGTTATTAAGCGAGCCCCGGTTTGCTTGTTCTGATTCCTTAACTAATTCCTGCCGCGCAGCACGCGTTTGGTACTGCCCATACGTCAATGTCTTAAACGTTGACACGTAATAAATCTGCGAATCAGTGGCCGCGATATTGGCATTGATGCCGTTGTAAATTTTAACATCCGCATTTAAGTCTTGCCGGTTTGCTAAATAAACGTATAGCGGATTGTAATTACCAAACAAAAAAATGGGTGCATCTGGATTCTTTTTTTGGATGAACTTCATGAGTTTCATGAGTTTTTCGGTGTAGGTTGGCATACTCTTAACAACTTCTTTCGTCACAGCAGTATCTGACTTCGCAAAAATTGCTTTAAACAACGTTTGTTGTAAATCGTTGCCCCCTACCGTCATGACAATCACATCGGCCTTTTTTATATCGCGGACCGCTTTTTTATCAGACTTCACCCGTCGCAAAATCTGATCAGACCGATCACCAGCCTTACCATAATTGGCCGTCTTTACCCGAACACCGTAAGCTTTGGTCAATAACTTTGCCGTGCGTTTTGTATAGCCTTGCTGTTTTGTCGTATCGCCAATCCCCTCAGTTAGGGAATCACCGACTGCAACCAAACGAATATTTGATTTCTCAGCCGCGTTTACCTGGCCAACGTTTAGGAGACTTGTCGCAACCGATACCACCAAAAGTCCCAAAATAAACCGTCGATGTTTTGATTGTTTCAACTTGGTTCGCCTCCTCGATATCATTATTCTGACTTACTATTCTACCATATTTCGTGACACAAAAAATGAGTGAACCCACAAAAACGTGAAATCACTCATTTTAAGCACTATGTTACTTTAATAAATAGCTGAACCCAATTGCACCTGCACCAGTGTGCGTTGAAACAGTTGGTGAAGTTTGTTGTACCACAATCTTAACGTCTGGGAAAATCTCATTAACCTTGTCGGCTAGTTCTTGTGCTTCAACTGGGATACCAGCGTGTGAGATGCCAATTGCTGCAACCCCATTTGGAGCTGCTTGCATTTGCTCAACAATCTTCTTCAAGTACGCTTTAGTTGATTTCGCCCCGCGTCCCTTAACCTCAACGTTGATATTACCTTGCTCAATGTGGGCACCAACCTTGATATTTAAGACGCCGGCAATAAACCCAGCTGTCTTCGATAGACGACCACCGGCTACTAAATTATCTAAATTAGAAACAGTCAAATACAGTTGCGTGTTGTCACGAATGCGTTGAATTTCGGCTAAAACTGCTTCTTTTGAAGCGCCGGCAGCCGCCAGCTTAGCAGCTGCCAAAACTTGGAAACCTTCCGCACGGTCAATAAATTCAGAGTCTAGCGTCGTAATATCGCCTTCAACCATTAATGCAGCTTGACGTGCCGCGTCGGCTGTACCAGACAACCCCTTAGTCAAATGAATTGAAATAATATGCGTCTCTGGGTCGGCCGCCATAATTGACTCATACACTTCAGTAAAATAACCAAGTGCTGGTTGTGATGTTTGTGGCAAATTCTTTGCCTCAGCCATCTTATCCATAAATTCGACACGAGATAGCGTCACACCATCTTGGTAAGACGTACCATCAATCGTAATACTCAATGGTACGATTTTAACATCAAGTTCTGCAGCTTCTTCAGGTGTCAACATTGCTGTTGAGTCAGTAACAATTTTTACTTGGGCCATGTGATATAATCCCCGTTTGTTTTTTATTAAGTACCTTAATTATGCCATTTTTACAGCTTTAGTTCAAGTTAATAAGGTTTAATAACCTGACAACTAGTATTTAAAACCGTCTAATTTAGTATATAAAACAAAGGAGCATCAATCGATGCTCCTTCTTAATAAATGCAAAATGTCATTAAAGTGAGTCAGGCTCACGAATCCAAGCCAAAGCCAAGGCCCCGGCCCCTAGATGAGTGCCGATTACCGGTCCAAAATAAGTTAATTCGAACGGCATATCAGGATGACGCTGTTGCAACTCATCACGCCACTTTGCGCCTGCTTCAGGTGCATTCGCATGAATCACCATGGCACGCAATGGATAATTTGCCTCCGCGCGAGCCTGATCAAACAACTCTTCTGCACGGGCCATCGCTTTCTTCATCGAGCGCACCTTCTCAAAAGGCACAATATAATTTGAATCATTATCAAACGTCAAAATCGGCTTGACCTTCAACATCGTTCCGATGATAGCAGAAGCGTTTGACAAGCGACCGCCTCGCACCAAATTTTGTAAGTCATCCACAATAAAGTACTCATCCATTGTGGTGGCCATTTGGTCCATTGTCGCAATGATGTCTGCTGGTTCAGCCCCATTTTGGGCCATCTGAGCTGCTTTCATCACCAAGTGCCCCATTAAGCGCACTGTAATCTTTGAGTCATAACCAAACACTTGGAAGCCTGGCACGGCATCCGTTAGTCCAGCGACCGTATTCACCGTTCCTGAAATCGTTGCAGCCAGGTTAACAACGATTGCACCGTCATAACCATCCGCTTTCAATGACTCAAATAACGTAATCCATTCACCAACCGCTGGTTGTGATGTTGATGGGAAACTTGCGGACGTGGCTAGTTTCTCATAAAATTCGTCAGTCGTTAAATCGATACCTTCACGATAAACCGTTCCGTCAATAATAACTGGAATGGGCATTACCTTGATATCAAGTGCAGCGACCTCGTCATGGCTCAAATAAGCCGTCGAGTCCGTTACAATCGCAATTTTCATCTCAATAATCCTCTCAATTGTGTTTTAATCTGTTGTCTTCTTAGGCAATCGTAGGAAAATAACCAATCCAATCAAGAAAAGAATTGATAATGATCCAGCCGCATATTGCACGCGACCCGTCGTTTGTGACACGATTCCAAAAATAGCAGGTCCGATAATCGCCGAGAACTTACCAAAAATATTGAAAAAGCCGAAAAATTCGCTGCTTCGTTCCTTAGGTACAAGCTGACCAAGATATGACCGCGATAATGCCTGCATACCACCTTGTGATGAACCAACACCAAAGGCCAGTAACCAGAATTGATTAGGGTGATTAATAAAAATAGCAAATAATGTAATTCCGATATAAATCAGCATCCCCATAATCAAAACGTTCCGGTTACCAAACCGATTTGCCAACCATCCATATACAATTGAGAATGGAAAGGCAATTAGTTGTACAACTAGCAATACCACAATCAACTGGCCACTTGGAATTCCGATAGCTAAAGCAAACGATGATGCCATCGTAAAGATTGTATTAACTCCGTCGATATAAAAGAAGTAAGCAATCAAGAAGCCTGCTAGTGCTGGATATTTTGGCAACACGCGTAACGTATGCCAGAGTCGCTTAAGTGACGCTTTCACCTGATGATCAACTCGTGGCAACGCATAGGTTTGTCGCACATTTTTCATAAATGGTATTGTAAACACCGCCCACCAAATCGCTGATAGCACAAATGCGAACTCAACTGAACCATAGCTCGAGAAAAAGCTACGTCCAACCATAAAAATGATGAACGGTACTAGGCCACCTAAATAGCCAAAGCCATACCCAGCTGAACTCACCATATCCATGCGTTTATCGGTCGTTACGTCGGTAATGTAGCTATCGTAGAAAACATTTGCAGATGAGTACCCGATAAATGATACCACAAAGACCGCTAGCAGGAGAAACAGATTGTCACTCGGAACTGCCGTCAAAGCGAACGTGCCAAGCACACCCAAGGCCGTGAAGAAGTAGAAGAGTCGCCCCTTCATCCCTTGAAAATCAGCCAACGCGCCTAATATCGGTGCCAACACAGCGCCAGCTAAAGTTGCGATGGAATTGGCATACCCCCAATAGGCCGTCGCATGTGTCGCTGAAATGCCGTTATTGGCAGCCACCGATGTTAACCAAATCGGCAAAACCGCCGTTATCACGATGATGCCATAACCTGAATTCGCCCAATCATAAAAAATCCAGCTCCATTCAGTCTTACTAAATAATTTGCGCATCCATTACTCCTTAAACGCTTGATCGATTGTGTGACCAGCAATTGGGGTTTGGAACCGTAGATTTAGCAAGTGCGCCATTGTCGGCCCTTCGTCTGTCAAATCAACATCTAAGTCCAAAACTTGACCAGCCTTGATATCTGGCCCATTTAAAATCAACGTCGTCGTATAGTCATCATTGTCTGGGTGATAGCCATGCGTTCCCTTATAACGATCAACTTCGCCACGTTCCAACATCTCGTTTGTCACTTCTTCGACAACAGCCGGGCGACGCGTTTCATCGGTAAAGTAGTAACCCTTCTCACCTTCAATCATCAGCGTTGCCGCTGGATCAGCACCAAATGTCACAATATCATGATGGTCATAAATTGCTTTAACACCCGGCACATCTTTCACAACATCCTTCACTTGATCAAGCAAAGCGCTATCCTTCAAATAAATGTAGGTTGCACCATCAGTGTGCTTCGCAATAACCTGCCAATTGCGGGCAACACGACCATTCCGTGTTGCCTTCAACCAACCGCGATTAGCAAATAACATGTTCAGGTGAATCATCTTTGAGACGTTCTGTTGATAGTGATCACCAAGAATCATGAAGTCTGTCTCTTCAAAAATGCCCGCATCTTTAGTTGCTTGAATCAAGTCACCAACGTGCTTGTCCAAGCGATCTAAGGCATCCCACGCTTGTTGCGTCCGAACCCCATAACGGTGCCGATGTGAATCCATGTCAACCAAGTGCACCAACGTAAGATTTGGCTTCTTGGTCCGAATAGTATCAGCAGCCGCAGCCGTAATAAAGTTATCCAACTCTGGCTGTTGAATACCATTGCGTAAATGACCAAACTTACGGTCCATTTGTAGCAAGAACAATGGCGAACTTGCTCGCAATGACGTTGTGTATTGATTGGTCCAAATACGGTTTGGGAAAATCTCAGCAATATTCCAGTTGATATGTGCCCCCGCAGTGACAGGCCACAAGAAAGCAGCTGTCGTCATACCAGCTTCGCGTGCCAAGTCATAGACCGTCGGTACCTTAATGTGCTTTGCATACCAATACCAATCTGGTGAGACTCGTTCAGGTTGCATAAGGGTCGCATTCACAACGCCGTGCGTTTTTGGATAGGTTCCCGTGATAATTGACGTGTGTGATGGATAAGTAATTGACGGATAAACGCCTTTTACGTCACGCACCCATGTTCCTCCAGCGACCAATGCTGATAGGTTTGGCAAAAATTGTAAGCGCGCCTTCAAATCAGCGCTACCCATTGCATCTAACGAGATAACAACTGCGTGCTTTGCCATTAAACTAATCCTCCTATATTTGCTTACTTAATGACTTTTCAAGACGGTTAAGTAAGATTTGAACCATGCTTTTTTCTTCAGCGGACCATAACTTAAATGCAGTTTCTTCATAGATCATATGCTGTTCGTTAACAGCCGTCAGTACGTCATTACCCTTGACTGTGAGCTCGTATATTAATTGGCGCCGATCGCGACCAACGGCAATATTTGAAACCATTTCTTTCTTGAGTAATGAACTTAGCTGCCGTGACAATGTCGAATTATCAAGGCCCGTTTCATCGGATAACTTATCTTGAGTATCAAACCCAGCGGCAACATGACTCAACAACTGCCACTCGGCAATTGTCAGTCCGTTACTTTTTGTCATCTTCGTCAGCATGGTCTTGTACTGTTTTTCAGTATCGCGTAACGCTTCTAAGACGGTTTTCATCCCAACCTCCTGACATAACTTATAGATTATACGCTTTTTGTATTACACAATTAGGACAAAAAGGTTTTCCTTACCATTACAAAGCTTCCTTAACCGATAATGGCACAATTTTTGACCCGTGCAGCTCACTGACATTGAGTTGCTGTGATAACCATTCTGCATTCTCAAACGTCACACCACCACCAGGTAGAATCGCGAGACCCGTTGGTGCCATTTGGACAATCTCTTGTAAATGCGACACTGTTTCCGTGATCGGCACGGTTAACTTCCCACCGTGCGTTAACACACGTATTACCCCGTAATTCGCCAACCAGCGCAAGGCCTGTTGTTGACAACGTTCTGCAATATCATCAAAAGCCATGTGACACACCACTTGCATGGGCTTTGCAGCTTCCAGCAACTTGGTCATGCGATCCCGAGCTAGATGCTTTTTGACGTCGACCACCCCAAACGTCACCGTCTTGACCCCCAAAGCCCGCATGCGGCGTAACGAACGGCGCATATCTTCAATTTCAACCTCAGAATAGTCGAAGTCACCACCCCGTGGGCGAATCATCACGACCAAATCAATTTGCGCTTCAGCTGCCAACGTCACAGCTTCAGCAACTGTCTGGTCATCTGGGGTTAGTCCTCCCAAATCCAAACGACTATTTAATTCCACGCGATCGACGCCATTACGAATCGCGGCACGCATTGTATCGATGTCAGCCAGTGCAATTTCCTTGATCATGATGAACCCCCCTAAAATTTCTAATTTAAGCTTATTTTACTAAATTTCAGACATTGGCTGTTAATTGAACCATTTTGGTTAATGAGACTTTAATATTTTAACCACGGCCAAGCAAAAAACGACTAGCAATACCACGTTGGTACCGCTAGTCGTTTTAACAATTTGTCATTACTGCTGTGCTGGTTTATTTTGACGTAACCGTTGCACCATTGCAAAATCAGGCGTCACTGCCATGGTCGTTTGTCCCTCGAAAATTACGAAACCAGGTTTAGAACCATTTGGCTTTCGCAACCGGCGGACTGGCAAGTAGTCTACAGGCACATTCGCGGAATCTCGAGCCTTCGAAAAGTACGCTGCTAACATCGCACCTTCAAGCAATGTGTCATCAGATGGATTTGCATCGTGAATGATAACGTGAGAGCCTGGAATATCCTTAGTGTGTAGCCAGATATCTGATTTAGCAGCCGTCTTCATGGACAACCGTTCATTTTGTAGATTGTTTTTACCCACTTCAATCAACGTGCCATCAGTTGCATAGAACTTTTCCGGTTGGCTAACCTGAGGCTTTTGCTTCTTCTTACTCTGCACCCGCATGTAGCCTTCTTGAATCAACTCTTGACGAATTTCTTCGATATCCTTTGGCGAGGCGATATCAATTTGTGCAAGCAAGTTTTCAAAATAATCGACTTCCTCTTGCGCCATGGCAATTTGCTCATTCAAGTACTTCACAGACGTCTTCAATTTGTTGTACTTCGTGAAATACTTCTGGGCGTTTTGTGATGGGCCGATTTGGTTAGACAGAGCAATTTTGAGGGGCTTATTATCGTCATAATAATTTGGCAACTCAATTTCAGTCATGCCACGCTCCAACTGGTGCATGTATGTCGTCAATAACTCACCTTTAACCTTAAATTCATCCGCATTATCAGCTGCATCTAGTTCAGCTTGTTGCTTCTTAATCTTAGTTTTATTCTTCTTCAATTCATTTCGAACAACTCGCAAAACAATGGCTGCTTGTTGTTGTACGCGATCTCGTTCTGATTTTTCAGCAAAGTACGCATCCAACATTTCACTGAGTGTTGGATAGGTTAACACATTACCCTGTACTGTTAACCACTCAAACGGGGTGAAATTAACACCCTTTTCCGTGGAAATCAGGCGTGGTTCTGGCTGATCGAAGTGGCCAAACCAATCTTGCGCTAACTTCATCGCATCGCCGGATTGTTGCAACACCGCTGCTAATTCTTGTGCCGAATCACGGGCAAATCCTTGGAATGTGGTTTGAATCCCCTTCGCCAAATCGTTCACATCTGGGTTATCCAAAATCAAATTAGCTAGTCCATCAAGTGATTCATACGGATTAATCACATCTTGCTTCGGTGGCATAACATAAGTACCACCAGGCATTAGTGTTCGTACACGATTTTGGTCAGCTGGAACGTGCTTAATCAAATCCAAAATACGTTGTGTCGGTTCGTCAATCAAAAACAAATTTGAGTGACGTCCCATCATCTCCAGGATAAGTGACGTCTTCTCTTCGTCACCCAGTTCATTGCGTCCAGAAGTGGTGAACTTAATCATACGATCATTTGCCACCTGCTCAACGCGCAGCAATTGGGCGCCTTCTAGATGCTTACGAAGCATCATGGCAAAATTAGGTGCCGTTTGCGGGTTCGCATACTTAATACGAGAGATCTGTGCCCGCGCAAACGAAGGATGCGCACTCAATAACACTGGATAATTTGTACGATTATTACGAATTACCAGAAAAATTTCGTTAGGGTATGGTTGGTGGATCTTCATGATTCGGCCACCAGCCAAAGTTTCATTCAACTCACGCACCATTGCGTGCGTAAAGAGACCATCAAAAGACATGAGTTGTCTCCTTTCTTTTTTCTTAGACTACGCTTCTGCTAAAAAGCGTCGTGACACAGATTCATCTTCTTGAAGCTTTGCAATCAAAGCATCCATACCAGTGAATTTTTCTTCACCACGAATGTAATGATGCCAGCGAACGTTCACACGCTCGCCATATATTTCTTGGGCAAAATCAAACAGGTTAATTTCAACTGTCTTTGGTCGGTTTTCACCAAAGGTCACATTGTAACCAATCGACGCCATCCCGCCGTACCATTTACCAGCGATTTCCAATTCGACTACGTACACCCCAACCCCTGGCAACCGCTCACCTGGCGTAGTCTCGATGTTGGCTGTTGGGTAACCCATTTCACGTCCACGAGCCTCACCGTGAACAACCACACCACTGGTTTGGTAGGGTTGCGTTAACAATTCATTCAACGCATCCACCTGACCGGCATCAACCAGTTGACGTGCGCGTGTTGAAGCACTTTCTTCTCCGTCAACATCAACACGTGAAACTTCGATGACATCAAAGCGTCCGTCTGCGTAGCCGGGCAAGTGGGACATATCGGCTTGCGCGTCGGTAGCGCCGTATGTATGATCAAATCCAGCTACAACGGCTGTTGCACGTAAACCAATCATATACTGTTCAACAAAGTCAGCTGGTGCAAGTTTCGCCAAAGCAGATGTAAAGTTAACGACGTAAGCCACGTCAACCCCCATCTCTGCAAGCAACGCTAGCTTACGTGGCAACGTCGTGAGATACGTCAAAGGGTGTTGGTGTGCAGCAAATACAACTGACGCATGTTGATCATACGTAAGCACTGCCAATTTCACACCTCGTGCCGTCGCTTCAGCTTTCGCACGATTAATTACAGCACGATGTCCTGCGTGAACTCCGTCAAAAAAGCCCATGGCTAACACAACTGGCTCGTCGGCAATTGTGGCAGCGTCAAAAGGATGATGTAATGTGATGACTTCCATTGTCAGCGCCTCTCGTTTCAAAAATTCAATGTTTTCATAATAACATAAAACCCCGCACAAGGCGGGGTTTAGTCAGAATATTCGCGATATACCAGCTTTCAAAAAAGAATGAACATTCATTTATTAAAAAGCGTTGGCACCCATCACTCTCAGGTTTACCTCTCAGTCATACTATGACGCTTACCCTGTTGAATGGCCTGACTCTCTGGCATTTGCACCAAATTAGCCTTATTTGTGTTAGCCGGCATGCTATCAGTGCCGTACCAATACACAGCACTTGATCCCCCGCCCGTTACGTACACGGTTGGGTCATTCGTTGTCGCTGGTGCTTGTGATTGTGATTGTGCAGCAGGTGCCATGCTTGGTTCAGATGATGCGACAGGTGCACTGCTACTTGTGGCCGGGGCTGATTCCGCTGGAGCTGCTGGTGTAGCACTCACTGTATTTGTAGCTGTACCATCAGCGTAGTTAATCGTGGCATTGGGGCTTGTATTGTCAAGATACACGACCGTTGCATCATCAGCGCCAGACTCTTCGCGTCCGCCACCAACTTTAATCTGGATTCGCTTTCCGGCGTCGTCATAACCAACATAGGCTAATCGAACTTTGCGCGGAATTAATTCATCTTGTGCATAAAGCGGTGTCACTTGATAATCCAACCGGAAATTTGGATGTGTCGCTAACCAACTATCCAAATGATTCTCATAGTAAAGCATGCTAGCGGTATTGCCTTCATCCATACCACTATAATTTCCCGAGTTCATCCAAGCTGTCTCAGGGACCAAGTTTCGCGCTTCATCATTTAATCCTGAGAACTGATAGCCCACTAAGTGTCCACGCGCCATTAGCCAAGCTTGTTTCGATCCTGTTTGTTCACCAGACTCTGAGTACCAAAACTTAAAATTGTGCCAACCAACTGGATCATATGTTAGTCGTTCGGAACGTTTAGCAGTTGGCTCTTCTGCGTTTGATAATTGAATATGACTATCACGCGCCCGACCCAAATGATCGAGGCTCGCCATGACCATTTGTCGCTGACTAGCATAAGGCAGTGGCTTTTGCACCGTCCCATTTAACCCTTGAACTTGCGTCTCTGGATTTCCTGTCGCAGTGGCAGAGCTCGAGGCTGCAACCGCTTTAGATGATGCACTCGATGAAGTTACAGAAGTGGCCGCTTTCTTTTCACTCGAAGCCTGACTCGTTGCATGTGATGATGCCTTTTTTTCAACATGTGAACTAACCTGTGATGATTGGTTCTTTGCATCATCGCGTGACCCACCAGATGCGCCAACACCGACAAACAACAATAAGACCAGGCCAACCAAGCCGGTCGCTTTTAATTTATTACTCATAACATTACCTACTAAGAATTTTTTCTTAGTTTAGTATACAGAAAAACACCAGTTTTAGCTGGTGCTTTTACAAGTTCTTAATGATACAAATCGAAGCGTCCCTTAGCCATGACTTGCTTAATCCCGCCAGTTTCTAATAACGATTTATTCATAATGACCTTTTTGAGCATCGATGCCGGATAGCCACGGACTTCATGTTCATCGCCGACCACCCCAATCGCACTCGTATTACCAATTGAGCAAACTGTACCGAGTGATTTATATGCAAATGGTGTTAAGTCATACCCTGTTACCGCAGCTAAGACGTTTTTGCCCGCAATTTCACCCATAACTAACGCTAATTGTGCAGTGGTTGGCAAAATTTGGCCGGTTTTCGAATCCGTGACCGCTGCAACATCTCCTACAATATAAATTCGGTCATCCGCTGGATCTTGCAGATAAGGTGTAACACCCATACGGTTTCGCTTTGCTTGGTAACCCGATGCAGCCATAACACTCGACCCCCGAACACCAGTGGTCCAAATAATCGTGCCAGCAACCACTTCACCATTTTCACCTGTCTCGCGGTCGGCATAGTGCATCACATCAGGCTCAATGGCATTAATACCTTTCCCTGATTCAATAACCGCCCCACGCCCTCGTAAAACTGCCAAACCATAGTCAACTAGGTGCTGAGAAAAAACACTTAATGGTCGCTTAGCGCCATCAACTGACATAATTTGAATTTGATTAGGTGCCACGCCTGCCATTTCAGCGTAGCGCTCACGGTTTTCAGAAAGCGCCCCCAACAATTCAACACCTGTAAACCCAGCTCCTGCCACCACAATATGTAAATGGCGTGGATCATTATCTTGACGATACGCAAACATCTCATCCGTGATGTGTTGCTGAATTCGTTCTGCTGAATCAACAGAATCCATCGGCAATGCATATTCTTGCACACCCGGGATACCAAAATCTTCAGATTCAAATCCCAAACCAATAATTAGATAGTCAAACCCGATTGATTCATGATTAGCTAGTTCAACCCGATGCTGGGCACGATCCACCTTCGTTACTCGATCTTCAATAAATTCCGTCATCTCTGGATTTACGACATCTGCAATCGGATACGTAATGCGATCAGCCGTCAACGCACCTGATGCCACTTCATGCAAATCAGTGGCTTCGTAGTGATAAGGATTTTGATCGACCAGCGTGATGGTCATAAATGACGCATCTGCCCGTTTTTGTAAGACCTTCAGCGCCATTAGGCCCGCATAGCCAGCACCTAAAATTACCACGTTTGTTTTCTCTGCCATATCTATTGTCTCCTTTTACGCGATTTCTCAGCATATTCCCAACCATGCCGGACTGCTTTAGTCTGTATTTTAGGCGGTGAATTTGAAGATTTTTAGGTACGACACTTACACAGGTACCAAATCTAATGAAAAAGGGGTCGCATCACCACTCAAAACTGGTAATGTGACCCCTTAAACAAGACCTATTCAATTGAAAATGTTCGATAAGGGCGGTACTGATTACGATCTGCCCGCCATTCAAAGACTGATTTCACTTCACCTTGGTAAGTAACAACAATCTTATCTGCCACGGGAATTAAGGCTGTTTTAGGCAAGCCAATCCCGTTCTTAACTTTTGCCCATTGCTCGTCAGTTAATGCAACATGTGGATATTGCGCCACAGCGCTATCTAACGGTTGTAACCAAACATCCACATTCCCGTTTGTTGTCATCATTTCAGCAATATCCGTCAACGAATGAGCTTGGCTTAAGTCATAACCACCAGCCTTTTGGCGTGTAAGCTGACTCATGACTGCCGGTACACCAAGCTGTTTACCCAAGTCAACAGCTAGCGTGCGAATGTAAGTCCCCTTAGAAACCTCTGCAATAAACGTAAACTTTTGCGTTTTCGTCGTTTCGTCAAATATCGGTTCAGACGTACGTTCAAATCGATAAATAGTCGCTTGGCGCTCAGGGCGCTCGACAGTCTCGCCGGCACGCGCGTATTCATATAAGCGTCGGCCGTTAACTTTAACTGCAGAAAACATCGGTGGAATTTGGGTGATGTCACCCGTCAAAGCCTTCATGGCATCCGCAATTTCGTCAGTCGTAAATGGCCGTGACAATGGTTGAGATTCGACTACTTCGCCATCCAAATCTTCAGTGGTTGTCGCAAATCCAAATGTCACCTCACCCGTGTAAATCTTACCGGACTCTTGTAAAAATTCAATTGCCTTAGTCGCTTTACCCAGTGCCACTGGCAGAACCCCGTCAACTGATGGATCTAACGTCCCAGCGTGACCAATCTTTTTCATGTGTAAAATTTTACGTAACTTGAACACAACGTCGTGTGACGTCATGCCTGCTTCTTTGTATACCGGTAAAATACCATCCATGATGTAATCCTCTTATCACTTTTTAGCTATGTATGAAAATAGCGACCCAAAGCAGGTCGCCATTCTCTAAATTATTAGTCGTTTTGGTGTAGCTGACGAATCAAATCGTCAATCTTGTTACCATATTGGACAGATTCATCCTTAACGAACTTCAATTCTGGCGTCTTGTAAATTGCCAAACGTGATCCCAATTCCTTGCGAATCAAACCAGTGGCAGCTTCCAAACCAGCAGCGGCCTTTTGGTTAACAGATGCCAATTCTGACAAGACACTATAGTAAATCTTAGCTTGTTGCAAATCGCCAGTGACTTCAACACCAGTAACCGTTACACCTTCAACCCGAGGATCGCGGATGCGTTTTAGCAACAAATCGTTGACTTCACGTTGGATTTCTTGTTCAAGACGTCCAACACGGAAATTTTGTTGTGCCATTTTAGCTCTCCATTTCCTTTGTTAATTAGCGAGGAATCTCAACCATTTCGTAGGCTTCGATTACATCACCAATCTTTTCATCATTGTAGTTTTCGATCGTCAAACCGAAGTCGTAACCATTCTTAACTTCCTTAACGTCATCCTTAAAGCGACGCAAAGAAGCAAGCTTACCGTCAAAGATAACGATGCCATCACGGATCAAGCGAACTGAAGAGTTACGCGTAATCTTACCTGATGTCACCATACCACCGACAATCGTTCCAATCTTAGAAACCTTGAACAACTCACGAACGTCAGCTGTACCAACAATTTCTTCCTTGAACTCAGGATCCAACTGACCCTTCATAGCAGCTTCAATTTCATCGATTGCGTTATAGATAACGTTGTGCAAACGAATATCAACCTTGTCTGAGTCCGCTTGTTGACGAGCTTGTGGCGTAGGACGTACGTTAAATCCAACGATAATCGCACCAGAAGCTTCAGCCAACGTAACATCAGATTCGTTAATTGCACCAACGGCCGTGTGCAAGATATCAACCTTAACACCGTCAACGTCAATCTTACGGAATGAACCAGCCAATGCTTCAACAGAACCTTGTACGTCAGCCTTGATGATAACTGGAACAGACTTCATTTGCTTTTCAGCCATCTTGTTAAACAAGTCTGAAACAGAAACGACGTTGTTACGGTTACGATCAGCAATCAAAGCACGCTTAGCACGCTCTTCACCAGCTGCACGGGCAGTCTTTTCATCTTCAAAGACGACGAAACGGTCACCAGCAGATGGCACATCATTCAACCCAGTAATCTCAACCGGTGTTGAAGGAACAGCTTCCTTAACACGACGACCACGGTCGTTCGTCATTGTACGAACACGTCCGTATGTGTTACCCACAACAATTGGGTCTCCAACGTGCATCGTTCCTTGCTGAACCAAGACCGTTGCAATTGTTCCACGACCCTTGTCCAAACGAGCTTCGATAACAGAACCAGCTGCACGTTGATCAGGGTTTGCCTTCAACTCCAACACGTCAGCCGTCAACAAAATCATCTCCAACAATTCTTCGATGTTTTGACCAAACTTGGCTGAAATGTTGACGAAGATCGTGTCTCCACCATACTCTTCTGGGATCAATTCGTATTGCATCAATTGGTTGATAACGTTTTCTGGGTTTGCACCAGGCTTATCAATCTTGTTAACTGCAACGATAATTGGTGTACCAGCTGCCTTGGCGTGGTTAATCGCTTCAATAGTTTGTGGCATAACACCGTCATCGGCAGCCACAACCAAGATCGTGATATCCGTGATATCAGCTCCACGAGCACGCATCGCCGTAAAGGCCGCGTGTCCAGGCGTGTCCAAGAACGTAATCACACGACCTTCATCAGTCTTAACTTGGTAAGCACCGATGTGTTGCGTGATTCCACCAGCTTCACCTTCCGTAACGTGTGAGTTACGCAAGTAGTCAAGCAAAGTCGTCTTACCGTGGTCAACGTGTCCCATGATCGTAACGACTGGGGCGCGAGGAGCCAAGTTTTCTGTGTTTTCTTGCTCTGCTTCAAAGAACTTGTCGATGTCGGCAATGTCGACTTCAACCTTTTGCTCAGCTTCAATACCGTAATCGGCAGCCAAGATTTCGATTGTGTCAGCATCCAATGATTGGTTTTGGTTAACCATCACACCCAACATGAACAACTTCTTGATGATTTCCGTGGCATCACGGTGAATCAACTTCGCAATATCTTGCACGTTCATACCAACTGAGTAAACCAAAGTTTCTGGTAATGGTTGGTCCTTACGTACTGTTGGTGCTGGTCGGTTTTCGTTGTTACGGTTACGACCAGGTCCCTTCTTACCCTTCTTGTTGTTACGGTTATTACCGTTCCAATTGTTGTTTGGGCGACCGTTGTTTCCACCGCGGTTGTTGTTGCGGTTGTTATTGTTGTTACGGTTACCACCTTGGTTACCGTTACCATTGTTTGAACGGTTTTGGTTACCTTGGTTGTTGTTACGGTTTTGGTTATTACCACCGTTGTTTTGGGCTGCCTTAGGAGCGTTGTTTTGGGCAGGCTTCTTAGGTGCCTCGGCCTTCTTTTCGGCCTTTGGTGCTGTCTTAGCAGCTGGTTTTACGGCATTCGTCAACGTCTTCACCGCCTTATCGTCAATTGTTGACATGTGGTTCTTAACGTCCAAACCAGCCTTTTCAGCTGCTGACACTAAGTCCTTTGATGAAACATCTAATTCCTTCGCCAATTCGTAAATGCGCTTGGTCATGTGTCATCCTCCCTAGATTTCTAAGTATTCCCGCATCTTTTTCGCAAATCCTCGGTCAGCTACTGCAATGACAGTACGCGCTAATCCGGTTGCGTCAGCTAATTCTTGTCGTGTCAAAGCGGTTGTAAATGGCACGTTATAGCTGGTTGTCTTATCTGTAAATTTTTTCATACTACTTGCACCGCCATCGTTAGCAAAGAAAACTAAACTTGCTTTACTGTTTCGAATTGAGCCAAGTACCATATCCTCACCGGTCACTAGTTTGCCAGCACGGCGCGCTAATCCCAATAGGTTTAAAAGTTTTTGCTTATTTTGCATCGCCAAACAATTCCTTCCGTGCAGCTTGGTGATCGACGTAGGCAATCAACTCATCATAGAAGTTATCGTCAAGCTTCGTTTCGAAAACACGATCAAACGTGCGCTTCTTCTTCGCCATCTCGGCAACTTCAACTGACAATGAGATATATGCCCCTCGACCGTTTGCACGGTTGGTTGGATCAAGTTCAACGTTACCTTCGGGGGTACGTACGATGCGCACGAGTTCCTTCTTCGGTACCATTTCACCGGTTACGATGTCTTTTCGCATTGGAATCTTACGTGGCTTCATGAGCACACCTCCTTAGGCTTCTTCTGATGCCTCGAAGTCGTCGGCCGCATCAGCTTCAATAACTGGTGCGTTAGTGGCTTCGTTTTCCTTGTTTGCCATGTCAGCAACAACAGCGTCACGTTCACTTTCAGGCTTGATATCAATCTTGAAGCCTGTCAAACGGGCAGCCAAACGGGCGTTTTGTCCACGCTTACCAATAGCCAAAGACAATTGGTAATCAGGAACTAACACCGTTACAGCGCGGTCGTTTGTTGGATCAAAAATAACATCCACGACTTCAGCAGGGTTCAAAGCATTCTTGATAAATTGGGCTGGATCTTCTGTCCATTCCACAATATCCATGTTTTCGCCTGACAATTCAGTCACAACGGCTTGCACACGGGCACCGCGTTGACCAACCATTGTTCCAACGGCATCCAAGTTACTGTTATGTGAATAAACCGCAATCTTTGAACGATCACCAGCTTCACGAGCGATTGACTTAATTTCCACCGTACCATCAAAGACTTCAGGTACTTCGGCCTCGAACAAACGCTTAACCAACTCAGGGTGCGTACGTGAAACGAACACTTGAGGTCCCTTTTGTTCGTTTTGAACTTGTGACACCAATACCTTAATTTTGTCACCCATCCGGTATGACTCATTTGGCATTTGATCACCTTGCTTCATGGCAGCTTCTTGGTTACCAGGCAAGATAATGTACAAGAAACGTGAATCTTGACGTTCAACTTCTCCCGTAATGACCTCGTTCTCATAGCCGATAAACTTGTCATAAACAACGCCACGCTCAGCTTCACGTACCTTTTGCATAATGATTTGCTTAGCTGTTTGGGCAGCCAAACGGCCAAAGTCAGCTGGTGTTACTTCAAAACGGATTTCATCCCCAATTTCGTAAGCCTTGTTCAATTCCAAAGCTTCTTCCAAAGTGATTTGCTCATAAGGTTCGTCGATTTCTTCAACAACCGTCTTAACTGAGTAAACCTTGATGTTACCCTTCTTTTGATCGAATTGAACCTCAACGTTTTCTGATTCGTCGTAGTTCTTTTCGTAAGCCTTCTTCAACGCTTCTTCGATCGCTTCTACCAAGACTTCTGCCTTGATACCCTTTTCTTGCTCCAAAGCGTCAAGGGCGTTTACTAATTCCTTACTCATTTGGATTCTCCATATAAAATTAGAAGTTATTTGCTTGACGAGCTTGTGCAATTGCGTCACGTGGGACGTCAACCGCAGTGTCATCTTCCAAAGTGATTGTCAACGCTTCATCTGAAACCGCCGTCAACTCACCCGCAAAGTCTTTCTTACCATCGATTTTTTGATAGGTTGACACACGAACCATCTTGTTCATTGCCCACTCGAAATCTTCCGGTGTCGTCAAGATGCGTTCCTGGCTAATCGTCAAGTTTGCTTGCTTAATCGCTGTACGTGGTACATCAAGGCGCTTACGCTTACCCTTGACTGTAATCGCCAATGTCAACATATCGTCAGTGACGGCAAGCAATTCACCGTCAAATTCATTTTCTCCGTCCACCTCTTGGTTTAAGGCAACGTGAATATATTTTTCGAGCGCCCACTCATAATCTTGTGGCCGCTTTAATTCACGTTCTGCCCCAGGAGATGAGACATCCATCAAGTATGCCTCAGGGAATGGATCTGGTTCGATTTGGTCCATACGCTCACCAATCGTTTCGGTTAGCATAACCAAATCGTCCATGTTAATTGCACCGTCAAGACGATCAACTAACACACGGAGCACCATATCTGATCCTTGTTTCTCGTAAATCACATCCCAGAGATCAAACCCTTGGTCTGCCAACTCAGGCGCTAGGACAGCTTGCACTGTTTCTACAACGTTTGCCATATTATTCCCTCCCTTCGTTCCGTAAAATCATCTATGTCAGAGGTAAAACCCTAAAAAAATGAGCGGCCAAGGAATTTCGTTCCTGGCCACTCAATTAAGAGCTTATTCATTAACAGTTATTATAGTAACACCATTCTGGTGGAATAGCAACTTATATCACACTGTATATGTGTTGGTACCCTATTTCAAATCTTTCTAACAATTCGTCTGTATAATGATGGTATCTATCCGAGGAACACATAACAGGAGGCTACCCATGCAAACAGAACAACTTATTTTAACGGCCATCAACACCGTTCGCCAGGCGTTTGGTCACGGTCGCTTTATCGACCCCACCGATTTGTCTAAAATGGCGGCCATCACAGCCATTCAAAAGTACCTTGCAGCCGCACCAAGCATTAACGACGACACAGTTGCTATTGATGTCTATCAAGGTGCCGAACAGCCAGTGGTTGTCTTTTCATATAATCATGACGGTCAAATCATTGCTGGTGAGACTTGGACCTGGATTATGTTAGACGAAGCTTTGGTGGCAAACGGTACCGCGTTTCGTCTGATGAGTACCGATACTGTCGAGCGCCTAAACATGCCACTCGGCCAATCAATAGCTCACTATACAAAATAACGTAAAACGTCTGGTAAGTTCACAGGGCTTACCAGACGTTTTTTACTATTATAAGCGACGTTGCAAGTAAACACGTGTTCGTCCCGTTACAGGTACGTCCACTAGTTCACCAAATACCGTAAACCCGTTCGCCTCATAGAAGGCTTGAATCCCTTCGTTGTCAGCATATGCCGTTGCAACCTTTGCACCGCGTTGGCCACTACGCATAAAGACTTCACGTAATAGTGCCGCATCAACCCCAGCTGCCTGCAGGCCTTCTGATAAAACAAGTCGCTTAATGTGCACCTCGGCACCCATAAATTCAGCAATTATCCCACCAACCGGCATTTTTTGTTCGTTTAACACGGCAATCGCAATGTCAGCGTCTGGCGTCGTTATTTCGCGACCCAGAATTCGATTTAGGTGAGTGTGCAGTTCAGTTACGGTCGTCTCTTTTAGTTCCATGGATATCCTCAAAATTTTGCATCGATAATTTTGGCATGTTGCAACTCAGCTACCGTGTGGGCACCCGTCAATTGCATCACAATCTTTAATTCTGTTGCCAAATGCTCATACACTGATTGTACACCAGCCGCCCCACCTTGGTTCAACCCCCAAAGCATCGGACGACCAAGTGCGACAACATCTGCTCCTAGCGCAAGGGCCTTCGCAACATCCTCACCACGCCGAATACCAGAATCAAAAATAACCGGTACACGGCGGTTAACAGCCTTTGCAATCGCCGCCAATGTATCAATAGATGCTGGTGCACCATTTAGCTCACGGCCACCGTGATTAGACACCCAAATACCGTCTGCGCCGGCCGCGATTGCAGCTAATGCATCGTCAGGATCTTGAATGCCCTTGACAATTACCGGCAAGCCGTGGGCCATGTCCTTAACCTTATTAATATCGCGCAGCGACAAATCTTGCTTTGCCCGTGCATAAATATCAGCAATCCCTAACCCTTCACCAGAACCGGCGGCATTCGAAAACGCTGCCAAATTCTCCATTGGCAATGGGAACGTAAAGTTATTAATAATATCAGCCTCACGATACCCACCTAACGTGGCGTCAGCGGTCAAAATAATGGCCTTATAACCGTTGTTAACTGCTTCGTCTAGCAAATACTGATTAAAATCATCATCACGGGACATATACAATTGGAAAAACTTGGGTGTATCTGGCGCCGCGCTTGCGACATCCGCAATACGTGAATTACCATACGTTGATAGACTAAAAATCGACCCTGCAGCACCAACTCCCTTGACCGTAACTTGTTCACCATCTTGGTGCATCAGCCCATGCGCTGCAATTGGTGCCGCGATCACAGGCACCGTAAGCGGAATATCGAACAATGTCGTACGCAAATCAGGCGCCGAAATATCTTGCAACATACGTGGAATTAATTGATAGTGGCGAAACGCTTGTTCGTTATCTCGCAACACTTGTTCGTCTGAAGAGCCACCGTCCACGTAGCCAAACGCTCCCGCTTCGGTGTCACGCTTTACGGCCTCACGCAACCGTGGCAAGTCAATAATGGTTAGCATTTCTTCTTTTGTACTGCCTTGATAAGTCATCAGAATTACCTTCTTTTCTTGTTAATTAAGTTGCAGAACACTTTTACAACTTTTAGTTTAGCCCGCTAACAAAATTATGGCAGAAAAAAGGTGTAACCGTTTGCAGAAAAAAGCACCTAACAGGATTGTTAGGTGCCAAAATCGCATTAGTGCGCATCAACTTGTGGTGCCACATCGTGTTCGTGATTATAAAACTTGTAGTATAAGAGACCAGCAATCACCGGAATAACAGCCGCAAGTAGGTACAATTCGCGGAAATTCATCAACTTTTCAATGTCACCCAAGACGAATGGGCCAACACCAATTCCTAAATCTAAACCAATGAAGTACGTTGACAACGACACGCCTACTCGTAAGGCATTAGGTGCCATCTTCAAAGCCACGGCCTGTCCATTCGACATAAATGTTCCATAACCCAATCCGATAAATGCACCAGCAACCAACAACGTCACCCCAGAATGTGTCAAACCTAAGATAACTAACCCAATCGCAAGTGAGATATACGATGGGTACATCACATAATCCTCACCCTTCACGTCGAAGATTCGACCAGCCATAGGACGTGTAATGGTAATGACCAAGGCGTACACCACAAAGAAGAATGAACTAATCCCCACAAGGTGAATCGTCTTTGCATAAGATGAAAGGAATGACAACACTGATGAGTAAGAGAAGCCCATCAAGAAGCCAATGCTAGCAATAAAAATCGTATTGCGTTCAATCAAATTATCAAATGTCATATGACGCAAATCAGCTTTCCGTTCGGGGGTCAAAACCAAATTACGGACTGGCAAAATCAATGTCGCAATCGTGGTCAACAAAATCAATGCAGATGACACTTCCACAATAAAACGGAAATTCGTCAAGTTAAGCAAGATCATTCCCACGAACGGTCCAATGGCCGCAGCCAGTGACGTGCTCAACCCATAGAAGTTGATTCCCAACCCCTTTTTATCCTCTGGAATGTAGTCTGTCACAATGGCATTTGTGGCAGTCGAAGCCATACCATAGGCAAAACCATTGACCAAACGAACAACAAACATCACCCCAATATTAGGAATCGCTAGATAGGCAAGTGTCGAAACCAAATATAGGATCGCACCATAGCGCAGTGACTGCTTACGACCAATGATATCAAGTTGCTGTCCAATGAATAAACGAGCAAGCAACGTGCCAATAACGTAAATTCCTGATGCTAGCCCCGCTTGAGCTAAACTAGCGTGCAAATTTGTGTGTACCACAACGGCAATAATCACCATTAATAGGTAGTACACTAAGTAAATGACGAAATTAATCGCCGTAATGCTGACAAACCCGGCATTCATAATACTGGTGACCGGTTTTGAATCATTCATAATCAACAACTCTCGCTTTCATAACGTAATGTCCTTAATCATAGCGAAGCTGGCTTCGTTTCCAAAAAACCATTTTTTCAAAATTTAAAAACTCATTTTTGTTCCGGCCTCGTGTTCTTCCTATAATGAAATCATTCAGTAACAGGAAGGATGTCAATAATGACTCAATCTAATGAACAAATCGCACACGATCTAGCGGTTGCAATCGCTAGCCAACATTATTTAAAGAGTTCTGTGCGTAGCTTTCACAACGCCATTACGGATTACGATGAAATTTACGACGAACTACTTGCCGAACTTGCCAAGACAGCGCACGTTGCGGTATAACAAAAACATAACAGCGCTTATGAAAAGGCAGTGCGTGCACTGCCTTTTTGTGTGTTAATTGGGAGACTTTCAATGGAATGGCTATTACACAAAAAAGAGTTAGATAAACTAACCCTAAAAAAATACTTACTGGAACAACCGTATACCTTAGTACCAGTTAAGCAAGTTATTAATCAACTCGGTTGGTCAAAATATTTGGTCATGCATTATGGGCAAGAATTAATTGACGACATCGAGAGACTTTCACCAAACGCGCAATCGTACATCACTTTCGACGCCAGTAATCAACACTTCATCGTCCAATCAGGTCATACAATTAGTCTCCATGACCTCACCTTAGATTATTTAAACCGATCGCCAAAATATCATATGCTGCTCGCCTTATTTTTGGAAAATTTCCAGTCTGTCGAAGATTTTGCCGCGCAACATGACTTTTCAACGCCCTATGTCCGTGACGAATTACGTGAGCTTGCTGAACATCTGGCACAACAGCATATTTTGGTGACAGATAGTTTCACCTTAAATGGCAATGAAAAGGATATTCGTTATTTTTTCTTTCGCATTTTATTTGACTACTATTATCAACAAGCTAACCCCCTCACCCCAGATGCCCAAAATTGGGCAGCCCAACTTTTCAACACACTCTCACGTGTCACTACAGCAACTATCACACCTGCGATGCGTGTCGTCATGCAGTTTCAACTCGGCTTGTGGTATACCCGAATGAAGCATGGTCACATCATTTCATTGACCGACTCGACGCCAGTGCTCCGTGATTTGGCCGATTTACCTAGCGAGAACGCCGCCTTTCCCATTACCTTGATGAACACACTTAAAACGGTGCTTGGTCTAGATATCGTGGCGGCCCATGATGAAACGCGTTTCGCCCTCAGTGCCTTATACGCCTTTGGCTTTGCCCGCAAGCATGATTTCATGCAATTAATGCCCACGCAAGCGGTTGCCCTATTTTCGGTCATCAACGACTGTATTCGTGTATGCCTGCCTCGCTTCTTAGGAAACCCTGGTTTGCTAACGCCTGAACTAATGACTGATTTAGTAGATGATTTGTACACGTCTAACTTGCGCCTAGTTTACTTCCATAGTGAGTTACGTCCAGAGCCCAATATTACAGACGCCTTCCATCAATTCCCAATTTATGCGGAATTGACGATGACAATCATTAAAGAAATTGTGAAACAAACCAAATTACCGTTCGAAACTGTTCGTAATACTTTATTTGAGGATTATTTCAATACCTTCATAACCCGCATTCCACGTGAAGATGCGCTGCCACTCGTCACAATTGCATTAGATTTTGTAGACAATGAAGCCTTAAAGCGTCGCCTGGTTCAGCGATTGCAAGGTTTTCTCAGCATCAACATCTTTATTACGGACACACAAATTACAACCGCTGACCTTGTCATTTCAAATATCCATTTGAATTACGAAGAGCAACAAACCATTGTCTTACGGCATAGTCCAACATTGGCCGAGCTCAATGAGATTCGTCGAACCGTCAAAGAAATTACAATCGCCAAGTTTGAACGATTTACCGGACAAACCATTTCCAATTTTTAAAACAGCTTTTTAAAAATTGGAAATATCGTTTTTGGCGCCCTCGTCACTTTCAGTTATGCTATATCACGTGGTTGCCAAGGCGTGATGCCATAATTCTTCTTAATATAAGTGACAACGAACAAACACGCCTTGCAGCCATAATTATTCAAAAAACGTGCCGACTAACCACCGGCACGTTTTTTAACAGCTAAATCAACGTAAATTTTTCAATCATTAATTCGGGATGCACGATAATCATTGTAGTTGTTCCTTCAACCGCGTAACCCGCATCCTCAAAAGCAATTTGCACCTGGCGTTTGTATGCAAACCACGACCGCATATCAGCTTGTATTAAATCATCAATTTGATTTAGTACCTCACGAGCATTCTCGACTGCTGCATCAGCCCGGATTGTTTCGCGAATTTGATCAACATATTCTTGTGAAAAATAGTGTGGCATCTTAAGCTCACTAACCACTTCAGATAATAAGTGATCAACTTGCACATTTTCTGCCCGCACCATCATTTTCTTAACGGCCAGTTCAATGGCTAATTCCGTTAAGTATGTATTGGTTAAGTGCAGTGCCACCTTACACAGCGGTGATGTTTCATGCTGACGTCGGCGCTGTTCTAATGCATCTCGTACAGCATTAGGCGTTGGAATTTGATAGGTCATTGGCAATATCCTCCTCATCAGTTTTCTTAATCGTACTGAATAGGTTTGAATATGTCGCGTCAAACCTATTGTTGAAATTCGATACCTTCATGACTAGACATTCTGATACCAGATTGCTATAGTTAAGCTAATGCATGGAATAAGCCATGTAATACACGACTCTAAAAGACACCGCTGATCAGCAATGATTAGCGGTGTCTTTTGTCTATCAACAAAAAGAAAAGACAACACCCAAACGGATGCTGCCTTAGCAGTTATTATTCAGTTTTTTGTACGACTTGTAATCATGAATCGTTCGTTAGTTCAAACCACGACGATTAATTTCACGATATAGTGCAGTCATTGAAGCGTTTGCCAAACGTGTGCTACGCTTTGCCACCATCACATGCTTGATGCCAGCAGTCTTTAGAACAGACTTTGCCCATGCCTTAGTACCAGTTAAAACCATTGTTGTTTCCTCCTTTGATTTTCTCTATATTCACGTACGAACACAGCTTAACATATTCAAAAACCCACATGCAAAGAGACCTAAAAGTCACTTTAAAATCCTGGATGTTCTCTTGCATCCAAACACAACGGGAACGTTTGTTGGGGTGGTTAGAATAACCGCACTTCTTCGCGGTACACGGCGACCTGCTCTTTTAATCGATCAAGATTATCAGCATCAAATTTATCTAGAACTGCTTTAGCCAATTCAATAGCGACCATCGCTTCCGCAATCACGACCGCTGCCGTTACCGCAGTGGTATCAGACCGCTCAATCGACGCACGGTGATTTTCGTGCGTATCAATATCTACACTTTGCATTGGTCGATATAGCGTTGGAATTGGCTTAACTACCCCACGTACAACAATCACATCCCCAGTTGTCATACCGCCTTCAAAGCCGCCCAGGTTGTTACTGCCCCGCGTAAACCCCTGGTCAGCATCCCAAAAAATTTCGTCCATCACTTGATCGCCAAATTTTTCAGCATTTTCAAAGCCACCCCCAAAATCAACGCCCTTGAACGCATTAATACTAATAATTGCCCGGGCAATTTTCGCATCTAGTTTTTCAGTCGCCGCAACGTACGACCCCAACCCAGCTGGCATCCCCGTCACCATTACTTGCACGGTACCGCCAACTGTATTCGCGTCACGTTTCGTCCGATCAATGACAGCTTGCATCGCTCGATCACCCGCTGCATCCAGGGCCCATGTTGGAAAACTTTCCGTTACAGCCCTTAATTCCGCTAGATTTTGGAACGTCGTTAAACGCTCTAGATTACTAAACGCCGGTCCAACATTTCGCACAAACCCGTGTACATCGACACCGATTTCTCGCAATAACGCTTTAGCAACCGCCCCTACCGCAACACGCATCACCGTCTCACGCGCAGATGATCGTTCCAACACATTTCTTAAATCAGACTGATGGCGATATTTAATACCCCCGACTAAATCAGCATGTCCAGGTCGTGGTCGCATAACCTTACGCATCGAATTTTCTGCATCCGCTGGCGTATTTGGATCCATAATCTTACGCCAATGATTGTGATCATCGTTATGTACGTTAAGGGTGATTGGTGAACCAAGCGTGACCTGATGGCGAACACCCGACAGAATGGTCACGGTATCTGTTTCAATCACCTGGCGTTGCCCCCGGCCGTACGCATGTTGACGCCGTGCTAATTCATGATTAATCATATCGGTTGTCACGTTTAAACCTGAAGGAATCCCCTCGATAATTGCCATTTCTTCTGGCCCATGGCTTTCACCTGCTGTCATGTATCGCATGCTATTATTCTCCTATTTCTGTTCGATTTCTATCCACTACGCGAATAGCGTGTGTCCCAACTAAAATGACATTAATGACACTCACGACCAGCAAACTCTGCATAACCTGTGCCAAGTGCTGTGTCGCAAATTGTCCGGTGATGATTGGCATTAATAACACCGCAATACTACCCGCAAAGAAGTACCACCCAGTCGCGCGACCGTTAAACCCTGGATTATGTGCAATCAATTGTGCAACACCAAGTTGTAACGCCCCACCAGCGGCCGACATACCAAACAAACCTGTCGCGAGGCCAACTAAGACCATTGTTTTGGTTTGAATGGTTAGCAAAAGTAATAAGCTCACCAACGCCATAAAATTCAACAGCACTAGCAACCACTTTTCGGGTATTAACTTGCGACCGGTTAGTACAAAGACAATGCCAACACCTAGTAATGACCCAACACTGTAGCAAGTCATCAACAAATGTGCATTTGACGCGCTAAAGCCACGAACCAGTTGAAAATAGCGTGTTACCCACTGTGTAAAATGAATCATCAGCCACATCGCCGTAAAACCATAGATCAAGAATGTCACTTGCACAATATCCCAGCGCCAACGTGGTGCCTGTGTCACCCCTTCAGTTACCATCGCTGTTGAATTTGGCATATTAGTCCCCAACAGCACAACCAATGCCACTGCTAAAATCCCAGCGGCCACCCAAAATACCCAACCGAACCAAAGTTGGTAATGATTTAAATTGATAATGATGATTGGCAAAATCCCTTCCCCGAGCGAAATCATGGCCTTGATCAAAACGTTGCCGTTCGAACGGCCATGATGAAGTATCAGTAGCATCGGGTAGGCTACCGCATCTAACATGGCGTTCGCAATACCGGCAAAGCTTGTTAAAATAAGGCCTTGCCAAATGTGCGTTGACACTGGCACACAGATAAAAAATAACCCGTACGCCAAAATCGCTAGCAATAACAACGTTTTCCGCGGCCAACGATCAGATAGTTCTCCCAAAAATGGATAAGCAATCAATTTACCAAGCCCAATCGCTGTTACTCCCGCTGTTACTCCCGCTAAATCAGTATGCCAAATCACGGTTAATGCGCTCATGGTCTGTGCCAGAATAATCAATGCAAAACCTTGTACAACGTACATGAGATAAACAATCGCCTGCATGCGAATCGCAAGTGCCTTGTTCATATTTGCGCCTCCTCTCGTTGAATCGCCGTTTCCGTCATCAACTTCAGATAATCCGAAACAAGCTGTGACGGTAACGTTGACGCAAAACGCGCTTGCAACCGTTCTTGCATGGCTGCCATACGACCTGGCTGTACCACTGCCAAATGATGCTTCGCTTTAATATTGGCCACTTTATCCACCAGTGCTAGCCGCGCTACCATTGCTTGCAAGATTTGGCGATCAATCGCATCAATTTTACTTCGTGTGGTGTCTAAAACATTTGCTCCTGCAATATGACGAACAATTTCATCACAAATTTCTGCCGGTGTTTTAAAATCGGTCGTGACCATTAAATCAGCCGTTTGTGCGTATTTTATTTGTCGTTCCTGCCACAGTGTAAAAAAAGAGGCTAGTGAGTGTTGTAATGCCAATGGCCGTATTTCGTCAGTCGCTAGCAAACGGTCGGCCACTGTACTAAATTCACTATCGAGCCAAATCGTGTAAACATCTGCCCTGTTTAACAAGGTGACACAACTTGGCGTTTCAATCACACCACCCCCAGTGCTGATAACAACATCTTCTTGTTCAAGTGCTCTCTCTAGGAGGTTTGCTTCAATTTCACGAAAGGTTGGTTCACCAACTTGCGTAAAAAACGACGGGATAGGTTGCCCGACATGCGCAGCAATTGCTTGATCTAAATCAATAAAGCGCTGCCCTAAATCACGGGCCAACCTTTGCCCCACCGTCGTCTTACCGACTCCCATAAAACCTATTAATAATATTTTCATGCTAATTCCCTTCGTATTTGTTGAATAGCTGTTAAAGCAGCTAATAATTGCTCGGCATCATTATCTACAAGCAAATCCCGCAATCGTTGCAGTTCTATCATGAAATGCGTTACTGCTTCAGTAGTCGCAACTCGGTTCGCCAATAATATTTGTGTCCATAGTTCAGGTTTGGCAGCTGCAATCCGTGTCGTATCACGGAAGCCCGGCCCGATAAATGATGGACGTACCTCTCCGCTCACATTTACGGCCAAAGTTGCTACTAATGCTTGCGCAATTAAATGCGTCGCATCACTTGTTAACGCAATCAAGGCATCGTGTTCGGTAGCATCAACCGTCTCGAAGCGACTATCTAAAGGCGAGAGTAGCGTCATAATACGACGACAATCAGTGTCATTACCAACTAAGAAAAATGACGCTTGATCAAACTTGACCTTTTTGCGACCAAGAAAGCCTGTTTGATCTGTACCAGCCATTGGATGTCCCCCAACAAAATGCGGTAGATGATCCGCCGCCTGCATAATCGGCTGTTTTATAGAGGCCACGTCGACGACTAGATTATTTGTCTGCAAATCACGTAACACCGCCATTGTTTCCGTCGGTGGCACAGCGACCACCAATAAGTCGATTGACAAGGCATTGATTTCCGCCGGATTAAACGCACCTTGGATAACCCCAGCCGCCAGAGCTTCACGAATTGTCACAGGATCAATGTCAAAACCTAACACTTCATAACCCTCAGTCCGACTCAGTTGTTCTGCCATCGCAGCCCCAATGGCACCAAGACCCCAAATTGCAATTCTAGTCATCAATCAGCACCGCCAAATCTTTGTAGAAGGCCGGGTACGATACGGCAATTGTCCCGATTTCTTCCTGCAGTTTAACGTTGCTGGTCAATAATTTCGCAACTGCTTGTAACATAGCGATTCGGTGATCATCATAATCTGCCAAGGGTTGATTTGGAACATGCAACTGGTCAACACCTGCAATCACAAAGCCGTCGGGCGTCTCGTTGATTTGGGCACCGAATGCCTGCAATGTCTTGGTAACGGTCGCAATCCGATCACTTTCTTTAATACGGAGTTCACTTGCATCAAATACGCGACTCTCCCCCTGGGCTACTGACAGGGCCAACGCCAAAATGGGTAATTCATCAATCATCGTCGGCACTTCCATCCCAGCAATTGTCGTACCAATAAGCATGTCAGCACTCCTAACCCGAATATCAGCAATCGGTTCACCATTTTGTAGGCGTTTATGCATCAATGTGATGTTGGCCCCCATCCGACGCAACACTTTCAGAATGCCTGAGCGTGTTTCATTCACATTTACATCTGCCAAGACAACGTCACTATGCGGTTTAAGCGTTGCGCCGACTAACCAAAAGGCTGCTGCAGACATATCACCTGGCACTTTAACCGTTGTCGCCACTAATTGTTGATCCCCCGCGACAAAAATCATCTCCGCCTGACAATCAACCGCTGCCCCAAAACTCGCCAACATGTTTTCCGTGTGATTACGTGTTTTAAAATCATCAAAGATAACGACTGAAATTCCCGCGCTAAGGCCCGCCAACATTAGACTGGTTTTAACTTGTGCAGATGGCACTGCTAGCGTTTCGTTAATCGCATCAGCTGTAATTCCTGAACGAATTGTCACTGGTAAATGACCAGCCGTCGTTTGAATCTCGGCACCGTAATCTGTTAATAACGCAACAATTCGATTCATTGGGCGACGCGTTAAACTTGCATCCCCCGTAATCGTTGCTGGTATCCCTAGTCCTGCTAACACGCCAATCATCAACCGCGTGGTCGTACCTGAGTTACCAAAATCAAATTGCAAAGGTTGTTGAAAACGATTGCTACGAATAGTCAAAGCCCCCGGACTTTTAATGATAAGTGCCTGGTCTTCGGTAACCTCAACGCTAACGCCTAACTGTTCAACTGCGTGAATCGTTTGCCAAGTGTCAGCAGACAACAACGGGTGGATAATGCGTGTCACACCAACTGCTAGTGCCCCTAAAATGATGGCCCGATGTGTGATACTTTTGTCGCTCGCAACACGTAATTGACCATTTAGGCCAGTTTGAATCGTCATAATATTTCCTCCAGATAACAAAAAAACGAATCGTGCGCCATGAAAGCACCGATTCGTTTAGAAAAATATCCAGCTGGTCATATTTTTTCTATTCCAAATCAAGCGCTTTTATGTTGTCGCCCGATTCGTAATAGAAAATGCTTCTATTTCGGGCACGTCGTGATTGACGTGCCCAGCACATTAATCACAACGTTCAGAAATAGAAGTAATAAGCATTATTAAATTGTGAGTTCTTAAATAACATAGTTTTTCACCTGTTTCTCATAATTCATTAACAAAACACACTATACGGACTTATTTTTTATTCGTCAACCCTAAATTTACTAAAACAAACGAAGGAGCTAGCAATCCAAGTGAATCACCAACTCCTTCGTTACTGTCATAGTTTACCAATGGCGCCGATTTAAGTAGGCCATGATAGGCGTCGCAATGACGCCTACCAAGATGGCCGAAACAATAATTTCGACAAGGCCATTGACCCCTGCAACCGATAAAATCAACCAGCCTAATAAATGATTATTTGGAATGCCAGTGAACGTCGTGTGCATGACAGTGAATCCAAGCCACGTAAACAACAGGACGAACGCTGTATTAATAAACGCAGCCAATCCACCTAATCCCATAAAAATAATTGGCTTTGTCCGCTCGGAACTATCCTTGAAAAAACGCCAATATAAGAACCCAATTATTACACCAACTAGAATTCTTGGTATCAAGGCTGTCAAAGGGTTTCGGAACATCAGTGCCCCGATCGATGGCACGCTAGTCCAAGCATCCCATAAGGCATAAGCGCCCCAAACGAACCCTAGGAAAGCGCCAGAGCCAGGCCCCAAAGCCACTGCGCCAATCGCTACTGTGACACCGATTATTTGAACAGCTAAGCCAACCGCAAACGCACCTAAAGGCAGCAGTCCCAACATTGGAACGATAGATTGAATAAGAATAATTGCAGTAAACATGGCGATTAAGACTAGCTGACGTGTCTTATTTTTTGGTCGCATACACAACCTCCCGTTAAAAATAGTTGCAGTCATTGTTTAAAATAATGGTGACTACCTCGTAAATTATACGCGTTTTCGCATATCATTACCTATCAAGTTTTGGAACCATGAAAAAATTACTAACAAGCCACTGTCCCTCACATTATATTTTCTAAGTTTATCTTGAAAGTATATTTCGCCTAATTTTAATCTTGGTGTCAAAGGACTGACTACGGGACAATCCAAAATTGCTGGCTAGGAATTCGCTCTTGATCAACTAATTCAAACAACAATTAGTTATGCAGACTATGCATGCAACTGCCATCATTGATATTCTTGACTCTAATGCACACATCCGCGAACGTATCATGATATACCGCTAAACAGTATAATCATCATCCAAATAACATGAAGTTTGATACGTATTCGTTTTAAATTTGCTTATCACAGTTTCTTCTGCTTTAAATAAAGAAAACATCAATCCTATCAATCGTTGATATCGCCGACGTGTCTAGAAGTACCTTTTACGTACATTTCAATGACATTTTTGAACAATACTAAAGAGCAGACGATCAACACTTAATTGTTAATCGCCTGCTCTTTAGTATTCCTTGGCATATAGCATTGTTGTTAATGGCACACTATCCGTGCCATTTAACATCGAAATCTGTTTTTCTCCAACGCGAGTAAAACCTCGTTTATCATAAAACTGAAAGGTTGATCCGTCATCCGTATATAGGTAAATGCGCTTCCCCTGCAAGTCTTTCTCAGCCTCGGACAATAGTTTGGATCCGACACCTTTGCCTACAATTGCACCATTCACCAAAAAGAAATTCAACTCACCGTCCACAGCGTGGTCTTTTTTATATTTAGCAAGCATCGTTGTATTCGCATTGCTGTATTGGTCAGACATGTCGGCGTAGCCCCATTGCATGACCCATTCCACGAACTTAACAAATATCGATGCCCACTTACTTTTATAGGCTTTTTCCTCACCAGCAATATCAAGTAGGAGCACACCAGCGAATTCGTCTCCATCATAGGCGGCATAAATTCTTGTCGCACGCAGAAGTTCTAGGTACCAAAAGTATTTTGCATAAAAGAATAGTTCAATCCGGTTTGACGTGTAATTAAAAAGGTGCATGCCAGTAATGGCAAACTGCTGAATCTTACCAAAATCTCTCCGACGTAACGACTTAAATTCCATGATCAACATTCCTCCACTCGCATTTTCTGCCAGTATACGAGATAGTCTGTCGTTACGCCATTCCAAACAACGCATTTCATCCAAAAACGGACATTCACCGCCATTTTGTCTAAAACTACCACCCGATTTCGCTAATATACAGACGCGCCCGCCGTTACTTGACAGTTTAATCAAAATATCGTGCTGTCATCACTGCATCACCAGACGTCGTATATAATTCAACAACATCATTGTCAACGATCAGTAACAAATCCCCAGAAATCTGCGCCCGCCTAATTTCAGTTTCGCCCGACTCCCACGCAATTCGTTTAAACGTAGCAGTATCCTGATTCCGTTGCATGGTCATTGTAGCTGTCAACTTAACTTGCCATACATCCGCAGTTAAGCGCCAAAGTCCAGGACCCGTAACTTCATCAGGCGTTACTTGCCTGAACTCGCCTAGTTCTGCAATGGCATACTGATGCAACCTACCGCCAACAAGGCGTAGTTCACGTGGCAACGACAAAACATGCGCCCAACCAGCCTGCATGGTTGGCAACGTCTTTTCTCTGCCGGACGGCATCATACCAGCCCAGCCCCACAATAAATGACGGCCAGCATGCTGTAACGTTTGCGAGGCATAAAATTCAAATCCCTGATCCAACTCTTCGAAATCCGACGTCACTTCAAATGAACCAGATGTACTGTCAAACTTTCCTAGAACATAACCTGTGTTGTGAATGTTTTGTAACCGGTCGCCTTGGGCAGGTAGTCCCTGCGGTGAGAACATCAGCACATCTTGGCCGTCAATTGTCAAAATATCTGGGCATTCCATCATGTACCCGCGATACGCCGTTACCTGTTCACCTAAAATCGACCCTAGAAATGTCCAATTGCTTAAATCTGTTGACTCATACGCAATAATATCACCAGTTAAATCAAGTTTTTGGGCGCCGAGCAGCATGAAAAAATGACCATCACGTTCAAAAACTTTCGGATCTCGCACATGACGGGTATAACCGCTCGGCTGGTCAAATAACTTACCGAGCTTGTCAAAGTGGATGCCATCATCCGACACAGCCGCCATTTGGAAAGAGGCCACACTTTCACCCGCATCATTCCGTACATTGCCCGTATAAAATGCGTACAATCGGCCATCCTTCACCAGCGTTGTGCCGGAATAGACGCCTGACCGGTCCTCTGGCAGACTTGGCGCAATCGCAATTGGCATGCGTCGCCAATTTACCAAATCATCACTACCCACGTGGGCCCAAACTTTATACGTATGATCCAGTGCGTTAGGATTCCACTGATAAAAAACATGATATTGCTTGTTAAAAAAAACAAGGCCATTTGGATCGTTAATTAAACCATGTTCTGGATAAATGTGATATCGTTCAAAATTTTCTGTGTCTCCAATAATCAAACGTTCGTCTCCTTTTGGGCTGCCAAAAGCGGTTCACCCGCCATAACTGTTTGGTTTGCAATCTGTTTAACGTCCAGATACTGCCCTGTATTCGTCACGATGACCATGACGTGTTCATCTAAACCGGCTGTTTTAATCTTATCCGCATTAAATGTCCCTAATGCTTCACCAGCTCGAACATGCTGATTTTGCTTCACAATGGTCTCAAAGCCATCCCCATTTAGCGATACTGTGTCCACCCCAATATGAATCAGGATTTCAACGCCATCGTCACCCAATAATCCGTATGCATGGCCCGTTGGGTACACAACAGTGACTGTCCCGTTAATCGGGGCAAACACTTGACCATCGGTGGGCAGTACTGCGACACCTTTACCCATTGCACCACTTGAGAAAACCGGATCATCAACTGCACTAAGCCGGTCAACCCGACCTGCTACCGGAGATGCCACCACGATATCATCAGGCGCTGGTTCATAGCGCGTTGGCACATCAGTTCGTGGACCAGTTTCACCGAAATGACGGCGCTTGCCATAACCATAGGTCACCGAAAAGGCCAAAACAAACGCCAACGCGATACTGATGAAGAAGCCAACCCACTTGGCGGCTGGAATGGCAATAAAGCCAATCACACCTGCAGGTCCTAATGAAGATGACAACACATGGAACAGGCCAATTACCAAACCGGCAATCCCAGCCGAACCAAGTGCAATGAAGAATGGAAATTTATATTTCAAATTAACACCAAACATCGCCGGTTCTGTAATACCAAGCATTGCTGAAGCCCCGGCAGATGATGATAATGCACGCAGTTTCTCGTCCTTTTTCGCCAAGAAGAATACTGCAAACGCTGCGGCTCCCTGAGCAACGTTAGAAACAGCCGCAATTGGGAAAATAAAATCACCACCCGTTTTTGTAATATCAGCTAATAACGTGGTTTCAATTGCCGGAAAGCTTTGGTGCAACCCCGTCACAACGATGGCCGAATACACTGATCCAAAAATCCCCATGCCGACAAAGCCTAACGTTTGATACAGAGTTACTAATCCATCAGTCAAGCCATTAGACAACGTCCGTAGTACTGGGCCAACCACCGTAAACGTCAAGAAACCCGTGATAATAATGGCAAACATTGGTGTGAACGTAAAATCAATCGCACCCTTTAAATGTTTATGGAAAAACTTTTCAACGTTAGCTAAAATGAATGCCACCCCAATGACTGGCAATACCTGACCTTGATACCCAGCTTGCGCAATATGCAGACCAAAGATATCCCACGACGGCATCTTTCCAGCGGCCATGACCGATGCCACGTCATTTCCGTTAATCAGCGCAGGCATCACCAAAATCATGCCAGCCACGGCTCCCAAAATTTCACTCCCGCCAAAGCGTTTAGTGGCTGTATAACCAATTAAAATTGGCAGAAATGCGAAGGGCGCCGACGACATTAGGTTAATCATGTCAGCTGCATCTTTGATTTGTGGAAACATTTGCACCAATGATTGCGGTCCAAACAAATCCTTTCCCGTCAGGATGTTATTCAATGCCATCAACAAACCTCCAGCTGTCATCGCTGGAATCAATGGCACAAAGATATCCGACAATACTTGGACCATACCCATAATCGGATTCTTTTTCTTACCCTGTTGCGCTGCAAGTTCCTTCAGTTCTTCAGGTGTCGCTGTCTGGACCCCTGTCTGGCGAACATAGTGATCATATACTTTATTGACATCACCCGGCCCAACAATAATTTGGAACTGCCCGTTTGAATCAAACGTACCCTTTAGGTCTGGATCGTTATCAAGTGCTTGTTGGTCAATACTGTCACGGTCCTTCACAATTAACCGTAAACGCGTGGCACAATGCGCTGCCGTAATGACATTATCATCACCCAAAGCCTTCGCAACCCGCTTTGCTACCTCTTCGTGGTTCATATTATTCCCCCTAAAACATAATTACGGAACCGGTTCCATTTGTGTACGGGTTAATTGTAACCGTTTTCAAAATAGTAAACAAGTTCAAATTTAGCTTATCTTGGGTGAAAAGACAGCAAAAAATGCCCGATGACTACGAAACATCATCAGGCATATACATGTTACAAGCGAATTTTGAGTAACTAACTACAACAGTTCTTCGCACGATCATTGAAAAATATTTTCGTATCAGATAACTTCTAAGAACTTTACATCGTCAACATAACCAGCGCCCCCAACATTAACACCTATTATTTCATCCTGCTGATTAACAGAAAGCTTTACAACGATTTCTGAAGGACTTCCCAAATTGGCGCCTTGCTGAAAAATGTACTCCTTTTGGCGCCGAATATTTTTCGTGAATAGATAGCACGCCAAGGCACCGCTTGACGTGCCAGTTGCAGATTCTTCGTTAATGCCATACAACGGTGCAAAATTGCGACAGACAGTATCCGTTTCTGACAAGCCAAATACGTGCATGCCGATGACACCATATTGCTCACTAAGTGTTGCTATTGCTTGCCAATTAGGATTTAGTGCGTTGAGATCATTGATATTAACCGGTACCAAAATATCTTTCCCACCTTTGGATACCACTTGAATATCGAAGGTGTCATTAACTGCTGAAATATCAATGGCCTCGCTCAATTCAGACTTCTCAATCTTTTCAAAAAATTCTGAGGGCTGCTGGTTCATAAATATTCTTTTCGGCTGGACTTCGATCGGAATAATCCCCCCTCAATAATCATCACTAATGTCTCAAGCTTATCACCTCGTTCATAAACCCCAAAATAGTCTATCGACTCGAGGCGAAATCTAAACGAAATTTTAGTATCGTTTTGCAAACGTTTTTTATGTTTGGTATCGTTTTTAAGTATTCAAACTAACACAAAATATATATCAGGAGGACTCTTATTTTGATAAACAAAAAGTCACTTGCCACTTCACTTATGGCAACAACTTTTCCACAAGAGTTGCTCTTGTTTCATGGTATCAACAATGAAATTGTCAACTAAGTCAAAAAAAAACGCTATTTTTGGCGGTTTAATAACACTTGTAGCATTAATTCTTAGTGCCCTGTTCCCAAAAGTAAGTATCACTATTTTAGTTATTTGGTTAATAGTGTTCGTTATTGGTGTGTCAAAAATTTCTAATTCAACGCCTAAGAACTAGATCATTTTCGGCGCTATGTAAACAGTCACTGGCATACATCACAATCTGTATTCTTCAAGGAAGATAAATAACTATTTTGGCATTTTCCCAAATTCTTTGACCAGTCATAACTGAATGAAAGAAGCCTGATAACCATTGCATTGCGTGATTATCAGGCTTCTTTCTATATATACGTATTAGCTTTTCGACTGCCTTAAGTTAGTTGCTCATCTATTAATTTCAATCCTAGACTTTCATCTTTTTTATTTTCAATAAGCTTTCCTTACAAGACAAGCCATTAACGTCGCTATACCAAACCCAACCAATCCCACATAGAATACGCCATCACTGCTTTGTACGTGTAAAACACCGTTTGATATAGCATTCGTCACTATTGGCGAAGCAAATACACCAATATTTAGAGCGATTGAAGCTATCGCTGTATACCGATCTGTACGACGAGTTGGCGCAATTTCCGATACCTTGTTAAAAAGTTCTGGTGCCATCAATCCATACGCAACTCCCACCAGAATAGTTGCAGTGTACAGTCCTAGAATGCTGTTTTGAACAATAATCAAAGCATAACCAATCGTCCCCAGCAATGGAATCAAAACGATCAACATATTTTTAAAAAATCTTTTAACCTGACCGTAAACTAACGACACTGGAATACTGATTAGTGTAAAAAATCCATACAGATTTGATGCGTCCTGGACACTGCCCAAATGTCGCTCTACTATCAACTGTGGCATTTTATAGCTCATCGCAACCAGCGCGATGAAAAATGCTAGCGTCATAACCACTAACTCCATCAAAACCAATTTATTATTCAAGCTATTATTATCTCTCGTATCCACACCTGGTTCGTATTGTTTATCAGGCACTGTATCAACTATACGTGGCACCCATTTCCAAAACACGAATAATACTGGTACGGCTAACAGATAAATTGCAAAAGCACCGTGCCAACTGTAGATCACAAAATAGCTCAATGTAAATGAGAAAAATGTACTACTTACACTTGCCGTCGCATTTTGAAATCCTAACATTTTAAATAATGTCGGCCCTTGAAAAAACCGACTTAACAAAGAAATGGCCAGTGCACTAAATAGACCTGAGCCGATTCCCAGTAATACCCTAGAAGCCAAAATGATAGTGTAATCATTAAAATAAAGTGGCATCGTACCAAACACTAAATATACAAGTACGCCTAGAAGTACTGTCGTTTTTGATCCGAGTATTTTAATAACGTACCCTGACATGAGTAATCCTATTAATGTTCCGAAATTGGGTACGGTACCAAGTAATTCGACACCAGCTTTTGAAACACCTTCAAACTGCGCATACATCAATGGAAAAGCCGCCGCAACAACTTGGGCTAATGCAAGAAGACTTGATATCGACAACAATCCTAGTTTGAGTCTAAATTCTTTATAATTTCCCATTAATGAATCACCTTAAACTCAGACATAAGTGCCTTATATAAGGC
This sequence comes from Weissella sp. MSCH1, assembly GCF_045799135.1. Taxonomy (NCBI): domain Bacteria; kingdom Bacillati; phylum Bacillota; class Bacilli; order Lactobacillales; family Lactobacillaceae; genus Weissella; species Weissella sp. MSCH1. The sequence continues at coordinate 69,115 of NZ_JBJMBA010000041.1, forward strand.
TCGTCGAAGAATAGGTTCTGGTCCTGAATTATCTTGCATCATGAAGACTGCCACTAATTCACGCGATGGATCAATCACAATAAAGTTGCCACCAGCACCGTCCCATCCAAACTCACCGATAGTTCCATTAACACCTAGCACCTTAGCCTGCTCAGGGTTGGTAAGAATTCGCATGAGATTTGAATAGTTATACCCAGGAACGGTAACACCAACTTCATCCTTGTTTTTAAATGCCATTTGCTTCTCCGTCAGACTAGGCGTAACCATATCTTTAACTGTTGCCCCTGATAAGATCGTTACGTCGTCAAGCCGGCCATTATTACGCAGCATTTCACCAAAAACAGCATAATCGTCTGCTGTTGAATAAGCGCTTCCGCCACCCGCAACGTACAGAGGCGCTACCACATCAATGTTATTATGTAGTGGTAAAGTTAAATACCCATTTTCCGGCTTTTTAGTTAGAGGCCGATTATGTTGAACGACTAATTCGAACTTTGTATCTCGCGTAAATACACCACTCACACGATGTGTCTCACTTTCAGGGACAAAAAAATGGGTGTCTTTCATTTTCAGCGGCTCAAATAACTCCTCCTGATACAGCGTTTCTAAATCTTTACCAGAAACAATTTCAAGAACACTACCTAAAATATCAGCATTGGCACCATATTCCCAGCCTTCACCAGGTTCAAAATCTCGAGGAACTCGACCGTATGAATTAGCAATATCCCTGTTTGATAATGTTCGCCCAGCCTTCAACATCGCCACAATCGCCTCTTCATGCTCCTTGGTTTTCTCTTTACCATATGTCCCTGTAGACGGGTATGAAATACCTGACGTCATATTTAATAAATGTTCGATTGTAATTGGCTTATCACTGTGATTAATATGACCATCTTCGTCAAAATATAACTGATTACCATACTCAGGTAGGTAGTCAGATAGCTCGTCCGTCAATGAAAGCTGCTGTTTTTCGATCAATTTTCTTGCAACTACCGCTGTAAAAATCTTGGTCATTGAATATAAACGATAAATTGCATCCTCACCATCAGTACCATAGTGAGCATGAACAACCTTTTTGCCTGATTGTAAGATTGTTAAATTAGCTCCCCCAAGGCTACCATTGTTAATAGCGTTATTGATAATGTCATCAAACTTGTTCATAGTTCCTCCAAAGTAAATACATTTTAGTAAGCGCTTACATTTAATATTGTATTTACTCGAAGAAGTAATTTGGCCAATTATCTACACTAAAATAGCCAATTTCTGACATTGGCTTTGTTAAACATGCTTCATCAACAAAGTTGGTCTAAATTAAATATCCCCCATACATTAGTTGCAAATTGAGATTTACTCTCAACACTAATGCATGGGGGATATAAGGTTTCTATAAAGTGTCTGTTTTTGATCGACTGTTCTAAAGCGTGTAATTAAACTGAATACAAGGACTTGATTCGTTCGCTTAATACCTAGCCCAGTGTCTAAAATTTGCATTTCGTATTCTTCGTGTTGACTAACAATTTGATAACGATCTCCTTCAGGAGCACCAAACGCCTCCAACATCACCTGGTATGAAATATCGAGAATTTTTGTGATTTCTTCCTGATTTCGCCCTTTTATCATATCAATTTTCATTAATGGCATTATTCATTTACCTCTAAAAATAACTGCTAATCATTTGCGCAATTTCTGCGGCATGAGTTTCCAATGCGAAATGCCCAGTATCTAACAAATGAATTTCGACATTTTCTGCATCCTTTCTAAACGCCTTAGCTCCTTGTGGAATAAAGGAAACATCATTCTTTCCCCAAACAGCAAGGATTTTAGGCTGATATGCACGTATATACTGCTGAAACTCCTCGTACTTCGCCACATTATTTCTGTAATCAAAAATCAAGTCGGATTGTCGTTCTGCATATTCTTCAGACTGGGTATAGGCAATATCCAAAGTATAACCATCGGGTGAAACCCTGTCTCGCATTGTCCCCTCTAGATATTGATTAATAATTGTCTTTGGCGCGAATGCTTGTTTGTAGGTTTCACGTTTGGATATTGTCGGATTGGCCCAATATGCCTTCCTATCCTGCCACTTTTCTCCCAATCCTTCTTCATAAATATTGCCATTCTGACTGACGATACCAAGAATCTTGTCAGGGGAATTCTTCGCAATTCGAAAACCAATTGGTGCGCCATAATCGAACACGTAGAGATAAAATTGTGGGATATTAAGTTGCCTGATAAATTTATTCATTACGTCAGCTAAATTGTCAAATGTATAATCAAATTCGGCTCGTAAAGGAGCGTCCGATTGGCCAAACCCCGGATAATCAGGTGCAATTAGCCTGAACCGCTCACTTAACAACGGCATTAAGTCTCTGAACATATGACTTGCAGACGGGAATCCATGCAACAAAAGCAAGACCGGTTTATTAGTTGAACCCATTTCCCGGTAAAAAATATTAATCCCATCAATATTAACGGTTTTATATAAGCTAATGCCATTCATCATGTTTTGACACCTCCAAAAGCATTTAACGCTCCCCTATGTGCACCATTATAAGCACCTCGTTTTCATATTGTTATCAAAATCGAAACTAAAAAGGCCAATTTCTGACATCGGAAATTAGCCTTTAAACTATTTATTACTGATTTCTAAAACTTTTACTGCCATTGCCAAAGTAGCGTTTCATCCATCTGTTCATATTTTTAACGTTTTTGAATCCGACTTGTACTGCAATGTCATCTAACCGATAATTCGTCGTGTCAATCAGATGTTTTGCATGATCAGCTCTGACAAGATTTATTAATTGTGTAACAGTAATCCCCATTTCGCTTTTTACTAGTCTTGCAATGTACGCTTCAGAGTAATTTAACTGGCGAGCAATTAAATTCGTATTTATTTCGTCGGCAAAGTGTGTCATCACGAAATTGGTTACTTCAGCAGTGCGTCCAACAGAAAATGTCAATTCATTATGGCCATCTACTTCATCTCGATATCTAAAATGATACGCAACTAACTCTTGAAGCAACTGCAATAATCGGATATCCTGAAGAACTTTTGCATCCTTTCGGTCACTACGATACAACGACCAAATGTCATTACCCAAACGCCATAAATCATCCCTGCGTTGTAAATTAATTTCGAAATATCCGAGAGATATATCCCCGTAAACAGCTGCCAAGAAATTGTATGGAAATAGGATAGTTAAAGCCTTCGGTGCTGCAGTTTTGTAGAGCGCTTGGTAGTTGTGTATTTGCATTGGATTCACTAGCCAAATATCACCTGACTTATGAACGACCCGGTTTTGTCCAATTACAATCACTGATTCGGGCCAGTCCATCATGAACGTAATTTCTAACGCTTGATGCCAATGCAACTCATTAGCGCTAGGCGTTTGACTATCATGTGCAATAATTTTCGCCAGTAACCCTGCATCTGGCTCTATATTTTGATGATTTAAAATTGTAGCCACCTACCTAGTTTGAAACATTTTTTCATAATACTGAATCGAATCCCGTGAGCTGCTATCAAACGATACAGATCCTTCATCCGGTTGAGTTCTTGCCAACCCTAATTCCGTCAACAAATTTTTAAGTCGATTGGCAACGCCTTCGTACCCTGTATGAATAGCGATGTTAGAACGGAAGCATGAGCGGATAGTCTCTGCAACAAACGGATAGTGTGTGCACCCGAGTACAACGCCGTCAAATGGAACATCTGAATAACTTGCCAATAAATTCTGTAGCAATCCCTTCAGTGCCTCATCGTCATGCATCCCCGATTCTATATATTCAGCTAAACCAGGGCTAGGTAGCGAAATAATATGACGTGTATCGCTATACTCATTAACCATCTTTTGATACTTTGGCAGTTTCATAGTTAATTTCGTTCCCATCACCAAAATATTTTGTTCGTTATTATCAACGGCCTCTTTTAGCGCTGGCTCGATCCCAATAATTGGTAGTTCTGGGTATTCTTTGGTCAATCGTTCTTTTGCTGCACTGGTTGCAGTGTTACATGCTATCACAATCGCTTTACCATCTTTCTGCTTAAAATATTCAACTATATCTTTTGACAACAGATAAACTTCCTCTTGTGATTTGCTGCCGTACGGCGCATTTTTAGAATCACCGTAGAATAAAAAATCTTCATTCGGCAACATCTCATGCAATTTTCTTAGAGTACTAACGCCCCCAACACCTGAGTCAAATACACCAATCGGGCGACTGATTTCTTCCGTTTTTTGCATATTAGTTCTCCATTCTCTGCATGCAATACAGGTCAAAAATTATCCACAAGAGATGTAATAATTCCACTCTTTGATTAATTTCAATATCCAACACAGTTCAAAAATTGTCAAATGTCTCAAGTTATAACTTGATGACATTTGACCCAATCTCAAGTGATATTTTTTAACGTTATTGACTTTTAGGAATTGATTTTACTACTAGTGAATAAATTGACTCATTCCAATTAAGGTGTACCGATTGACACAGGTATGATTAGTTACGATCACACGAACGACAAGTACATCATCGCTGCCACAGAGTACGCACAATTGCTTGGCACCATCAGCAATCACAAGCTCTGCAGCAAAACAGATGCGCATTCGTCATCTCGCTCTAGTGGTTGACCAACGAGGGCCAAAGTATGCCAAGCGTTATAGCAAATACACAAAACACAAAATCACCCCGACGCACTACTGGTTAGCAGTTTCGTCGGGGTGATTTTAATGAAAGAAATAACTAATCATAACGCAAGTACATACATACTTAATTGTCAGCCAATTCGTAACAGAAAAGAATACTCAAACCGATAATTTATCTTTGATTCGCCGCGCAATTACAACTTACCAAGACGCTCCAATTAATAATCAGCAAGTGCGGTTCCGGGTCTGCAACCAAGCACATGTGTGCGACAAAGAAGCATTCATACTGTCCCTCAGCATTAAAATGGCTAACGTAATCAATACGAATCATGTGAACTAGTTGACGTTAATCAAATGTTAAACAACTAAAAGTCCCGGTGATCATCCAGAGTAATTAAAACATGGACATCATATTAACACCCACCTCATACAGTAAGTGTGCATCGTATAGAATGAGAGATAGTAGGCATTGAGATGCCCGCCTTAATGAATAAGACATCCTTCATTTCCGTAAACAATCCAATTGATGATAAATCATCAATATCGGTTAGGTTACCAAACCGATTTAATAGTTAGCAATATACCATAAATATACAAAATCAAAATATGTATTCTACATCACTTTTATCATTTAGCCACAATTATTTATCCGGAAAAATATCTGGAACAGTTTAAAACAAATTGGCAGATTCGTGTCTGTGCAAACTTCTTCAACCAAAACATGTAGTTTACTGTTTACTGTTTTTTGGTTGTCTAGTCTCTTTTCTTTTATGTTCTCAACCACAAAAAGTAGCCTGACGACCACTTCTTCGCGCGATCATTAGGTTGTTTTCTACTATAATTAACGTTCTTAGTTAGGCAGTCCAACCCATACACCAAAGCCAAACCCAACAATAAACAATCCTAGAAGTACGCTTGCTGCGATTACTTCTGGAGTGAACTTTGATTCAGTAATAAATTCGCTGATTTTAGACATAACATCTACCCCCTAGTCACTTACTATCTTAATGCTACCAAACAAAAATCCGGTCAGCAACCTAAAATAAATAAGGTCATTAACCGGATGTTCTACTATGTTATTGTTGCTTGAACTGGCTCTTGGCTTGGCGCATAACTGCGTTAACGTCGTCTTTCCCACGCCACCCTCAGTCGTGGCAAATGTAATTGTTTTCGTCATGTGTAAACCTCGCGTTATCGATAGCCAAAAAGGCATTATAAAATAAAAAGGTTCTGACAAATGTATTTTATACACATAAAACCGTCTAAGCTTCGTGGCGGAATATTTGGTATTATTGGATTAACAAAGGAGTTTAAAGCCATGGAACCATACTCAACACGCCACGTTCGTCTCACTCACAGGATGCGTAATCTTCAAAATAAAATCGATTCATTCAAGTTAGGCCGTGACGAGAATGGCGTACCACTCGACATGGACATGATTGATTACGAGTGCATGAACGACGAGTACATCATCGCCGACACAGAGGACGCGCAATTGCTGGAAACTATACGCAATCACAAGCTCCGCAAGAAGTCGCGTATTCGTCATCACGCGCTCGTAGTTGATCAACAATGGGCCAAGTACGGTAAGCGTTACGGTAAGTAATCGATTTTTGATTTGATTATGAAACTGCCCTAAGCGTGGCTGCGCCCCTCGGGGGTTCCCCCTGTGTGGGCTGATTAGCCACACAAATGGATTTCCAGCATCCTGTGGTGTTTGAAACTGCTTAATTAAAGATAGCCCGACGACTGGATTAAGAAGAAGACTACCCCCAAAAAATGAAAACACAAGCAAACCATTTACATGATCATGTCAAAAATTACGCTGTAAAATGTCATTTTTTAACGTCATATTCCGTACATAATTTGATTTCATTCACACTTAACTGAGCATCCCCGCCTGCTGGACTCACATTTCTTGTAAGTTCAGCAATTTATTATCTCCATAAATCAACAATTGAAAGTACAAGCTGGGATTGAATTTTTCAAGGTAATCCCTATTTAGTTAAGCCATCTTTCTTAATGAATGAGCACAAGATTTATTCAATCTTGGTTTAGCGGCTCGCGTTCACAACGAACTCAAAAAACGATAATCCTAAAACTAGTCGCGAATGCAAAATAAAAAGCACCGGGAGAATCATCTCTCGGTGCTTTCTTGTATGGGCCTAGCAGGACTCGAACCTGCAATACCCGGTTCGTAGCCGGGGTGTTTATCCAATTAGCATATAAGCCCAAAACATTTACTTCGTTGCCTCAACAACATAATTAATAATAGCAATTCACTTCCCGTTTGTAAAGGATTTTTTATCGAATTTTTTTAAGAAAGCAAAAAGCCCACACCTTCAGATGCGGGCTTTTTAAAATTATTGACCTAATAGCTTACTATTACGTGCCACTTTTCGGTTTGGAAAAACACCAAATATCATGATGATCAGTATGCGCGGCCACCGCTTCAACTGGAACTGACATCACCGTCGTCCCCATCTGCGCCATGCTATTGAAGTCAATCGCAAAGTGCAAGATAATCCCGTACAAAATTGAGCCTGTCCGTGCATAAATTGCCGTAAAGATTAGACCAACCCACGTTGCGAACAATACTTGTGACAGTGTGGACGTTAAATCTTGGCCAGAGGCCATATTTGTTAAATGTAATAAACCAAAAAAGACAGATGAATAAATTGCCGCCTGAAACGGTGCATTCCGACGCTTTTGTAAGACACGTAGCAGAATATAGAAAATGCCGGCTCGTAAAATTGCTTCTTCAAGAATACCAGCTTCAAGTGCTCGCAATGTCAGCGACGCTGCTTGTTCAAAGTGATAATGCACGATGTTAGATGCACCAAAAGTTAACCTTAGTGCAACGATAATCACATAGCAAACCAACGGCACCCAACTAGCAAACTTCGTAAATTTTAGACCGATATCATGTTGCAACAATTGGTGCATAATGCGTACGATAATGAACAACGTCAAGATAGCATAAGCAATCGTCGCAATCGCGTCAATAAAATTGGGCACATGAAACAGCATCATACCATGCTCTAAAACAAAGTAACCTAGTAACAAACCGAGTACCGTAATGAGCGCTCTTTTTTCATTTTTAGTCATAACAAAGCCTACTTTACTGGTGCATCTTGTTCACGAATAAAGTCACGTGAAAAGACGGTCTGACGAACAATAATCGTTGGTATCGCAATCAACGAAGGTATAATCGTTATCAGCGTTGACCCATAAGCTGAGATGAAGGTATTGTCCGTGAAGTAAATACCAACCGATTGATGCGTCAAGACGACATACACTAGGTAAATCAAAATGATTAAAGCGAACATGATTACATACCATGTCAAAGTTAACATGAAGAGTTGTCCTTTATACCCTTTCATTTGATCATCAGACCAACCAATGTAAGCCAAAGCCCCTTGCAATGGACGCCCATTTTCAAAATCATCAACGGCTTTAGGAACTGCTTGCGTATAAGCGTAGGCCTTCACAATACCCGGAATCAGGAGCAATATGCCCCACAACATTGTAAAAATCGCCTGTAATATACTAATTTTTATCAATACCCAAAGCAACCGGCCGTTTTTGAAGTAATCGAAAATGCCACGTTCAGACCGATTAAAGGTAATCAATTGGTAAAGTGTCCCCAACATTACCGCCCCAAATATAGTCGCAACTAAAGCTAAAATTAAGCTACCGCCATAGAATTCACCGATTTTATCATCAACGACATCCCCAACCAAGGTAAAGAAAAGATCCCCAACAACCGCAATTAGTGCAACCAACAACACCCGCTTAATCGCTAAAAAACCACGACTATCCCGAATAATATCCGTATTTCTACTCATAAATAAATCCTCCAAAAACCAAACATTACAAATACGTTACCATTTATTTTCATTAAGAACAATTGACCAAAAATATACCATTTCATTGAAATATTAGTCGATTGTGTTTTTGTGGCGTTATGTAAAATTATTTATGACCTATACCGTTTTAAAAAAGCAACTGTCAAAATGACAGTTGCTTTCATGTTTTATTTATTTTTTCATTGCGCGTTGAATTAATGTACTGACTTGATCAGCTACGTCTTCCTGCCATGCCGTTACTGCAAACGACGTTGGCCACATCGCCCCATCATCCAATTGGGCGGCATCATTAAACCCAATTGTGTTATACCGGCTTTGAAATTTCGTAGCTGGTTGGAAAAAGAGTACCACTTTACCGTCCGCATTTGCATATGCTGGCATACTGTACCATGTCTTGGGTTGCAACTCTGGCGCAATCTCTCGCACTAAGTCATGCAATTTCGCCGCGATAAACGCCTCATCATCCGGCATTTCAGCAATTTTCTCCAGCAAATCGGCCTCTGGATTCTTCTTACTACGCTTATTTGCCTGTTCTCGTCGTAATTCAGCTGCGCGTTCTTTCATCGCCTGTTTTTCAAAATCTGAAAATCCGCTTTGTTCAACCATATGTTCACCATTTTCTTTCAATCTTTCTTGGCCTAAGTATAGCAAAAAAATATGGCAACCAAACAAAGTTGGTCGCCATATCCGTCTAATTTGAAAAGTCCATATGTTCTAAGTGAGTAAACGTCGCTTCCAGGGTTTGTTTCAGGTGCTGATCATAAATTTCATAATAGACCCGATTTCCAGACGTTTCGCGCGTCACCACGTGATTTTGATACAAAATTGCCAAATGTTTCGACACCGTCGGTTGCGCGATTCCAGTTTTCGCAACCAATTCACTCACATAAACAGGTCCTGGGTGCGTCACCATATAGTGCAAAATCGCTAGGCGACTCTCATTACCTAGGACTTTGTAAAAGCCGGCAACCGCACGCAATAGCGCTTGTTCCTGTGCCATCTTATCACCCAACCTTTAAATTGTGTTGCAGTTAGCTTCTAAGTGTGTTTCTGCCTGAATCGTTGTGTGGGCAATGCCAAACTCATGTTTCAACGTTTCCGTGATGTCATCCAGGTCAGCATCGTTAAACGTCGGTGCAACTGCTAAGTGGGCTGTTAACGCCGCTTCAGTCGTCGAAATCCCCCAAATATGAAGATCGTGGACTGATTTTACTGCCACATGGTTTGCCAAGTAGTCCGCGATACCTGCCTCATCAATCCCCGCTGGGACCCCATTGAGTAGCAAATTCAGAGACTGCTTGAATACATCCCATGAACTGACCACAATCACAATGCCAATTAAGGCTGACACCAACGGGTCGATCCAGTTCCAACCAGTCAGGGCAATCAATACCCCTGAAATCACAACGCCAACAGAAACGCCGGCATCGGCCAACAAGTGAATATACGCGCCACGTGCATTCAAATCATGTTCTTGCTGACCACTTTTGGCAAAGAAGTGTGCTGCCAAGAAATTAACTAAAATTCCAACTAACGCCACCCAAATCACGATATCGCCGTCAACATGCGCCTTACCGTTAATCAATTTATCAATAGCTTCAAACCAGATAATGCCAACGGCAATTAATAGCAAAATAGCATTGATTGCACTGGCAAGAATGGTTGTGTTATGAAAGCCATATGTTCGTCGTCGCGTCGCTTTCAACCCAAAAACTAATACTGCTAGCCAAGACAAAATTAGCGACGCAACATCACTCACACTGTGCAGCGCGTCTGCAAATAAGGCTGTCGATCCAGCCAATTTCGCAAAAATCATTTCCCCAATGATAAAAGCCAAGTTTAGTCCAATGCCGATTAAATACGGCGTCTGATTATTCTGTTCAATTTCATGATGATGCGTGTGTGCCATCCTCATCCCCTCCGTTTCCAATATGTCACATATGGTATATGCCAATTATGGCATATTAAAAACTAGAGTTCAAATGAAACCTATCATTTTATGGCCTAGGCTTAATGTTCAGTAAATACACTGGCCAACCAGTCTGCAATCGTCGCCATGACTGCGTCAGTATTCTCTGTTTGTGTCACTTCAATCGTAAACGCCTGTACATCTTCAAAAAAATCTGGCGTGGGGTCATAGCCATTTGTAGTCAAGAAAGTTTGCACAACTAGCATGGCCGTTCGCTTGCTGCCATCCACAAATACTGGCGTTTTGACAATTTGTTGCATCATGTAGGCCGCTTTCAGCCAAATTGTTGGGTACATTTCTTGTCCGAACACAATTTGCTGTGGTTGCGTAATCACAACATCAAACGCCCGCGGCGACTGCACCCCTGCGTTACCGCCACCAAGTGTTGCAATTGCCGTTTCATTTAGACGCAGCACTTCAGCAGCTGTTAAATACTTTACCTGATTCATGGATTATCCACCAATTTCTAAAAAAATGACGCTTGGGCCTTAATGCCAAACGTCATGTTTCATTACTTATTTTTGCAGCTCCAACAAGCGCGCACGCAATGCGTCATCGTACGCCGTCAAGTACAAACCGTACTTACCGCGCTTGATTAAGACGTTCAACACGTTTGCGATAAACGCCTTGAACTCATCTTCCGTAAACTTACGATCTTGACGCTTCTTGAAAATCTCCTTGTGAGAATACTTTTCTGGAATAATTGTCACGCTATCAGTCTTTGGATCATAACCAAATGAAGGACCAATAATCATCCCCACATAATTCAAATCAAATCCTTGCAACGTGTAAATCGTTCCGACCTGAGTAATCGATCCCTCACGCTTAGCCCAGTGGGTACGCTGTGGATCCCATTCATCCCAAGGCAAGTTAAAGGTATCCATCTCAACGTTGTGACGACCATCAATTCGTGGGAAGCCAGACGTTGCGACCACGCGACTTTGACCAAACTCCTTGTTCTTTTCCTTAATTGCTTCGTACAAATCGCCAGCCTTATCAAAGACCTTAAATTCAAACTCAGAATTATATGGAAATGGCTTCAAAGGCTTTTCAGCCGTCAAATCATCCAACCAGTCAACTTGTTCCTGGCTCGCTACCATTCGATATTGGAAGTCCATGTCAAATTGGTGATATGGGTTGTTACCAATCGTCTTAAACAACAAGTCCTTGTCCCAGTACATCTTTGACTGGAACACTTGGGCAAAATCGTAAACAACGACAACGACCTTAGCCAATGACATCAAATCTGCTAGTTGGTTTTCACCATTGTAGTGCATGTAAGGTTCAGGCTTTGATAGTAATAAGTGGGCCTCATCAACGAAAATGACATCGTATTGCCAGTTACGCTTTTGTGCATTGTTAATCAACGGTGTCGGCCGTGTAATATCCTTATCACGCATGCCTGGAATATCAACGGCCAAGTCCTTGTATGCTTTAAACAACTCTGGGTGGTTTACAACCAACGCCGTCTTGTAGCGCTTGTCAGTCATATACTTCGTAACTAAGTTCATTAGAACAACTGACTTACCAGTGCCGGCAGCACCTTGAATAATTGCAACACGGTGATCATTTTGCTTCAAGCCATCACCAATGTAGGCATTCATATTAGAAATAACAGCTTCTTGCTCCGCTGAAAGATTATCAACGAAAAATTGTTCTTTTAAAATTTTATTCATAATAAAAGACATTATACAACGTAAGTACTCCTTGTGCTATTTCGATGCCAAATTTTTCATCATTAACACATCCGTTTGTTGGTCAGTCCCCATATAGAAATCATGCGCCTCACCCGTTAACGTGAAGCCCATCTTCTCATAGAATGCGATGGCATTCGGGTTGTGTTCCCAGACCCCAAGCCAAATTTGGTGCTTATCTAGTGACTTAGCTAGTCGCTCGGCTTCACCGATAAACACACGGCCGAGACCTTGCCGTTGGAAACTTCGGCGTACATAAATGCGCTCAACTTCAAGCGCATCCTCGCCCATTTTTTCTGACTGTGCGTCATCCACATTTAACTTGAGATACCCTGCAATTTTTTCATCCACTAAGACAAAATAAAACATTGATGCTGAATTGGCTAATTCAGCTGCTAGTTTCTCTGGCGTGTACGCCGCTGCCAGGTAATCACGCATGTTTTCGGCCGTATTTTGTGCACCAAATGTATCTGAAAATGTTTCAATTGAAATATCGCGTAGTGTGTCCAAATCCTTGGTTGTCAATCGACGTAATGTCATACCCATCATTAATCTCCTCGTCTTTAATAGTTACGGTGTTGTCCTTTTTTTACAGCGTTCCAATCGGCTGCAACATTTTCACGCATCCGTATCAACATGGCGTTCAATTGTTGCACCTCTGCATTGGAAAATCCTTGTAACGCCACAGCTTCTGAGTAATCATTTTCCCGTTTAATCACTTGGTAAATGGCGCGCCCCTTTTCCGTTGCGCGAAGATGTTTAATTTTCAAATTACCGGGATTATCCTGTTTCTCAACTAACCCATCGGCAATTAATTTCTTAACAGCCCGCGACACCGTTGTGCGGTCGACCATAATCAAATCTGACAACGCCTCTTGAATAATATCAGGCTGTTCAACAATTCGAACCAAATACAGATATTGTCCTTTGGTCAGATTAAATTCTTTAAATTCCACATTGCTTATTGAATCTAGGGCACGCGCAATCATGCCAATTTCTCTTAAGTTAGCTGTCATATTTTCGTCCTCACGCATAGTCTATAATTATTTTGTTGCAAATGCAACAAAAAACGGTAATCATTAAATTGATTACCGCTCTTATATAGTGTTAATTAATCTAGTGCGTCATAGTCCGCATCTGAAACCGGCTCAAGCCATTCTGGTGTTCCAGCCGTAATCGCAATGTGCTCAAACCAACTATCTTTTTTGGCACCGTGCCAATGCTTCACACCATCACGTGTCACGATAGTATCACCCTTTGTCAGTGACTGAGCAGGTTGTCCTTCTTCTTGATACCACCCTTCACCGGCAGTCACCAATAAAATCTGATAGCCGTCATGGTGAATATGCCAATTATTTCGTGATCCTGGCTCAAACGACACTGAACCAATGCCAATCTTTTCATCCGGTGACGTCACCAAGTTGGTCAAATAGGTGTCACCGACAAAAAATTCGCCATAGGGATTTAGAACACCCGCTGCAAAGATTGTCCCCGTTTTAATTTCTGGAAACTTTGCCATTATGCTACCTCATAAACTTCTTTTGCGATATTAAATGCTGACCAGGCTTTGGGCCAGCCAACGTAGAATGCCAAGTGGGTAATAATTTCAGCCACTTCATCAGCAGTTAGACCGTTTTCTTTCGCTTTCTGCATGTGGAAGGGCAATTGTTCAAACGCCCCTGTGGCAATCAGTGCGGTAATCGTTGCAAACGACCGATCACGAGCTGAAAGTGCCGTCTCGCGTGACCAAACCTGGCCAAACAGGACCTCGTCATTTAATTCTGCAAATTTAGGTGCAAACGCGCCCAATGCGTCGTGCCCTGCAGTTACCTTCTCTGCCATATCACTCATCTCCGTTCTTAATCTAACGTGCCCCCGAACACTGGGAAGCCACTAAATTCACCATAATCGTTAAACGTAACTCGCTTTAGCAGCGTCATATCATCATCACTAATGGTAAAGTCGACTGTTGCGTTATGACGCATGTGGTCTTCAGACAGCGTCTTTGGCAAAGGCAAGGCATCTAATTGCAACAAGTAGCGAATCCCCAATTGTGGTACCGATACACCATACTTATCAGCAATTTGTTGCAAGTTCGGATTCTTCAGCATTTCACCGTGACCAAATGGCGAATAGGCTTCAATTTGAATATCGCGTTGCTTGGCATAATCAAAGAGACCAAATGGCACATTGCCGATGTGCGCCAAAACTTGATCTACAGCAGGCTTAATGCGTCCGTTATCAAGAATGTTCTGCAAGTCAACTTCATCAAAATTTGAGACACCGATTGTTCGAATCTTACCAGCATCAACGGCCTCTTCCAGCGCACGCCAAGCAGCCAGATTACCGGCAAAGAAACGGTCCTCTTTTTGGAAATCAACCCAAGGCTTTGGTGAATGAATAATCATCATATCGATATAGTCCAACCCTAAATCAGCCAATGATTGGTCAATGGCAGCCACCGCATCATCATAGTCCTTGATTTCACCGGCTAGTTTGGTTGTCACGAAAACATCTTCCCGTCGTACACCACTGTCACGGACGCCACGACCGACACCGACTTCATTTTCATAGGCTTCAGCCGTATCAATATGCCGGTAGCCCACTTGAATCGCCGTTTTAACAGCTTGGGCTGCGTCATCGTTATCGGTAATCATCCACGTGCCAAACCCAATCTTTGGGATTTCAACACCATTATTTAATTTGTAGGTTTCATCAAAAATTGTCATGTTCATGCTCCTCGTTCTTTCAAAATCACACGGACCGTCGCCTCACGTGGTCCGGCACCCAGCATCGGTGGCATATAGGCGCTGTCCGCATACTTTGTCTGATAGGCAGTATCAATTGCCGCCTGAAGTTGCTCATGGCTAGCCCCCGAAATGAGTTCAAAGGCGACGCGATACGCCTGACCAGCAATGGTGATTTCACCCGCCCTTTGGCTCTTCGCTGATCCGTACCAACGTGATTGCACCCCATTCCAAGCCCGAACATATAACTCACCGTCGACAACAACCGACCAAATCCATGTTGGTGTCCCCGGCGTGCGACCATCAGCTCGATAAGGTGCAATATGAAAATCATCTGCCCGACTAAAGTCGTTAACTTGTTCTGGCGTTAGTGTCATCTTAGCTACCTCCCTTGTATCTCAAGTGTAGTGCGTTATACTTGTCATTACTAATGCCTTGTTTTTATAACAAACTATAACGAGAGGTAATAATATGGAATTGCGCGTTTTAAGATATTTCCTAGCTGTTGCACGCACTGGCACACTAACCGCCGCCGCAGCTCAGTTAAACGTGACACAACCTGCTTTATCACGTCAGTTAAAATTGCTTGAAACTGAACTTGGTGTGCAACTGATTAACCGTGAACATAAGCCTGTCACGCTAACCCCTGAAGGCATCTACCTGGTCAAACAAGCTGAATACATGATTGCAATCGCTGACAAAACCGTTACCAATTTACAATCCAAGGAAGCGATTGCCGGCGTTATCACGATTGGTGCTGCTGAAACAGTGATGTTCGATCATGTTATCCAGGCAATCTCTAAATTACAACGTGACTACCCGAACGTCACGATTACTTTAATTTCTGGATCAACAACTGACTTACTGGCTCGCCTTAACCAAGGCGAACTCGACTTCCTGTTTGCCCTTGATTTCACGCAAAAAGCTTCTTATGACTACCTCGACTTTCCAGATGCGGATGTTCGTGGGGTCTTTATCAACCAGCATCATCCGCTGGCCAGTGAGCCAGCAATCACAGCTGAACAACTCACCCAATACCCCGTCGCGATTTCAAGGCAGTCCTCGTTTAACGATTCCTTAGTAGAAGAACTTGACTTGAAGGCGTCGCAGCTAAATATTCGCATGAAGTACAATCTGATTGGTAATGCCCGCATGTATCCATTGGTTGACGACCAGCTCCTCTTGGTCGGTATCGCTGGGGTGATTAATGCCCCTGAGTTACTCTTCAAACCATTTACACCTGAAAACATTTCGACAGGCACGATGATTTGGAAGCACACCCCCTTCCTAACCCCCTTGCATGAGGAGTTTATCCATTATTTGGAGAATGAACTCCCAATTAAATAGTGCTACGCAGAAAGGGCTACCAAAATGAATTGGTAGCCCTTTTTGGTTATTAATATTAGTAAATTAATTAGTGAAATGAGTTTCCCGCCGCTGACGCCACGCCAGCCCCGTCGCAAGAACGCCACCGATTGCCAGATATGTCAAAAATGAAGGCCAATACCAGTTAGCATACGAGACCCAGTCAAACACCTCGGTTAGCACACCAAACAAAACAGCACTAATGACTGCTCCTCCCCAATTAGGTGCTAAAGACATAATCACGGCCACTAAGGCAACTGCTAAGTAGAACAACAACTCCGCAAAATTATGGCGGATTACAAGTGTCGGAACTGCGAAAATTACCACTATATACAGTACATTTTTCGACCACGTGTTCATATTTTTTAACATCATTGGCCTCCTACTGTTTTGTTAGGCGTTCGCTTTCGGCCAACATTCCTAACATTTCTTGTTTTGTCGCATCAGTAGCGTTGACCGAAATCGTAATCCAATGCCGCTTATTCATATGATAAGCACGGGTAATCCCGCGCGTTTTAATCATCTCGTCAACATGGTCAGGCGTTAGTTTCAACGTCAAATACAACACCGCCTCACGTTCAAAAATCATTGCCGTAATTTTGTTACTTGCGTTATGCTTCATAACTGTCCAAATAATCGTCTCATGTGAATTGGTTTTGTTAAATGGATACGTTTCATGAGTCGCCGCATCGTTTTGTACCAGCGCGATCAACTGTTCTCTGGTGTACATCTGAGTCGCTCCTTCAATCATGTTTCACCATAATAGCACAGACAACTTGGACGGCACCTCTATATTTTTATAGTCAACACAAAATCACGTTTATGTACGAAACCAAGACAGCCTACTGGCAGTATAACGCCAACACCTGTTTTGCTTTCTCTAGCGTTGTCGCATCCGGCGCCTCGTAAATTTTGATTACTTCCAATACTTCTTTGCCAGCGACGGTTTTGTACCGCTTAACCCCGTCATGGGTTGGATCGCTATTATAATCACCCCAATAACCACCATCATGAGGATCTTTAAGCAGCCAATATTTATCATCTGTAACCCGCCCAGTCCGATTCTCCACGATACTTAGTGCGTAATCCAAGCCATGTTTTCGTGCATCCAACACCAACGCCCGCTCAGTCCGGTTCACCGGTAAGATATTCTGGATAGTCGGCTTATCGGGGGCTAATACGTCATCAGTATGCGTCACCGCTACAAATGCACCCGCAAAACCAATCAATAGTAACAAAATCATTTTCATGCCATTCCCTCTTATATGATATATTTCATCAATATATTCATATAATCATATAAATACGAAGGAATAGTGACTACCTATGCTTTATTGCCAGCTAAACAATAGAACCGATAACAATTTCATTACGATAAGTCTTTGGCCTTCATTCGTTCAAGTTCTTGTTGAACTTTCTTCTTACGGGCATCCAAGCTACTTAGCCAAATACCATTTAAAATTGATTCACCAACTAACAGCAGTGTTAATGCACTGAAGAATGACGTATGATAGAAAATCACCAAATAACCAACAAGCACGGCAAATAATACACCTGGAACGGCCCCAAACCATTTGGGCAAATAGCGATCCGCCAGATAAATAACTGCCGCTATTAACATCCCCATCATTAGTCCTTTAAAATCACTCATTTATTTGCCTCCCGATAATCTGAAATAATTTCTTTTGCAACATCCAACGATATTTTTTCCGCAATCACCATCTTCATAATGCGGCCTTCAAAACTATTAGCTTGTTTACTATCAATTAAATTAATGGTCTGAATGACCATATTCAACCTAGTTCTAACAGTTGGGTAGCTCACATCATATATCTTTGCTAATTGTTTTAGTGACCCAGAAGAAAGTACCAATTGTTTTACAAATTCCTGATCTTCAATACTCAACTCTAAAAACCATTCCATCACTGTACTCCTTTAACATTGTTTATTTAACTTTAACAATGTTGAACGAAATGTGCAAATTTAATTTACAAAAAGAAAAAGCCACGTTGTTAAAACATGGCTTTTTGATCATTATCTATTAAATTATGTCAGTGTAAAAATTAGTTTGTGTGCTTTAACAAGCTTCCTTCGCTAATCTCAAAGACCTCAGTTGCAACATCTCTCACGAATTGGGCATCATGGGAGACGAAAATCACAGCTTGTTTCGTTGTCTGCAGATACGCAGTCAATGCTTCTAACGCTGGAATATCTAAATAATTCGTTGGTTCATCAAGAATTAATAAATCACTAGCTTGTAGCAAAGCTTTGACCAGCGCGACACGAACACGTTCACCACCACTCATATTGCCAACCAATTCATTAACCTGTTCTAACCGAATCCCCATTGCCCCCAAGAAGTTACGAGCAATCTGTTCTGATTCATCAGTCGTCAGCATGATATTTGCCAAGGCTGTTTTGCTGGCATCTAATTGACGCAAGTCCTGATTAGCATAACTAATCCGCAAATTATCAGCATGTGTAATCCCCAGGCCGCCCTGCAACAAACGATTAATTAGCGTCGTTTTACCTGATCCATTTTTGCCCGCAATTGCTACGCGATGACCGGTTTCAACCTTGAGTGTCACATGCTGGATTAATTCCCGTTCAGCTTGTGACACCGTTACATCCAATGCGGTGATAACCGGCTTACCCGGGCGCACCAACACTGGATTTTGTAACATCAATTTTGTCTCTGATAATGGCTTTTCAACTTTATTTAACCGGTTTAGACGACTATTGAAAGCTTTGCGTTGTTGCGCAAAACCTTTCTCAATGCCATTTGAATTATTCTTGATTGATTCAACTTCAGCTCGGCTATGCTTGTGCGGATTGATTTTTTTAGCGCGGTTAGACCGTTCACCAGCCTCTCTAGCGCGCTGCGATAAGCGACTTTTCTCCGAAACGTACGCTTTGTAGGCTTGCATTTGAGCGTCGCGCTTAGCAGCTGTCTCAGCTAAATACCCCTCATAGTTGCCATTGAAAGCGGTGACCGTCCCATTTTCAAAAGACCAAACCGCCGTTGCAACTTCACGCAGGAATGTCCGGCTGTGCGAGACCAAAATAACCAACCCCTTAAAATGGCGAAGTGACTTAATTAACCACGCTTGATGTGCGGCATCCAAATGTGATGTTGGCTCGTCGAGAATTAAAACATCTGGTCGACTGACTAATGCTTCACTAATTAGTCGTCTCGTCATTTCACCACCAGACTCCCCATCTACCGTATTAATTTGTGGCACAAATGCAATAAAACCCGGTAGCGTGACGGTACCAGAATAATCTGCGTCCACTCCTCGTAGTATGTTTAGCAGCGTTGTCTTGCCTGCACCGTTCTCACCAACGATGGCAACAATACCTGTCTGGGGAATCGTGATATGATCAATTTCGAATAGCGTGTCGCCACTAATCCGCTTAGTAAGATTTTGAATTTGTCCTTGTAACATAAAAGCCTCCAATCTCAATGACGATGAGATTGAAGGCACTTCAAAAAGCATGTTTGTTAGTACACGCAAAAGTCCACACTAAAACCAATCTCACCGATAGTATCTATCAACTTGAAATCAGCTTAATTGCGCAATGGACCTTACCTCGTGTTCTTTTAATTGTTTATATTATGCCAGGATAACTTCGGCTGGTCAACAAGAACCGCTTTCTGGTTTACATAATCTATGTTATCCCAAGTGGATTTTTACTATTCAAAAAATCTTTCCCAATAATTAGCAATTTTATTATTGTCGTCAGAACGAGTTTTACCAGAAACCAATTTAAAATTTTTATTCATACATATACAAAAAAGATACCGACAAAACGTCGATATCTTTCGGTTTAAAAGTTTTGGTGACCAATTGTGACCAGAAACGCTGTCAGCCCAGTCATATCAAGGGTTGGTATTAATCGTTACGCGTGTTTCCGTTCTCGTCGTGGATTGCGCGGATCTTGCCGCCGTTCTCCAAGTGACCAGTTCCCGTGTATGGCTTTACTTCGTCAAAGAAGACGCCCTTCTTAGCGTAGTGGTCAAGCAATTCTTGACGTGAAGCTTCGAAACGTGGTGGCAAAGCGAACGTCGTACCCAAGTCGAACAATGACTCGTCCAACGTAAATCCTGGGTTCGTCGTTGCCAATTCGATACGGTTTCCACCAGGCTCGATGAAGTAAGCTGAACGGAAGTAACCACGGTCGATGAAGACTTCACGCTTGAAGCCCAAGGCCTTAGCACGCTCCCAGTAGTACTTCAAATCTTCTTCTGACTCAACACCCAAAGCGTAGTGGTCAGTTGAACCCTTACCAAAGCGTGAGTTAGGTGCATCTTCAGCAGTTTGAACCAATTCGATTGCTTCAACACCATCCAAGTCGATAATGTTACCCTTAACTGGGATTTCCAACAACTCTTCAAAGAAACGGCCCGTTGCAGCAACATCTGGCACGTGCAATTCAGCACCGATTACGCCAGTGATTTGGAACTCAGCTGGAACATCTGACATGTAGTTGATGTGCCAGTCAAAGTTCTTACCCTCAGTTTCTTGCATACGGATTGGCAAGTCTTCAAAGTCAGCCGTACGGATACGGCCCATAGCATCAACTTCAGCCTTCAACCCCTTTTCAGCAAAGCGGTCCAACCAGTATTGCGTTGATCCCTCAGGAATTGAGTAGTGAATACCTGAGAAGAACATCTTACCGTCAGTGCGGTCGCGCAAATCGTCGATTGGGAAGAACGTGATAACCGTTCCTGGTGTTCCCATGAAGTCACCATAGTAGACGTGACGGTTACGTGGGTTAGCTTGGTTAACTGAGTTCTTGATGAAACGCATGCCCAAAACGCCAACGTAGTAATCAGCGTTCAACTTAGCATCGCCAGTCAATAGTGAAATGTGGTGAGTTTGCATTACTTCTGCCCTCTTTTTATGTTTAAAAATTTTTATGTCATTTACTTTATGTACACATAATAACCAACTACCAAAAACAATGCACGTAAAAAGTGTCATTTTTTTATCAAATATTTTTGACAGCTGACACCTGCATTAAACCCGCATTTCAGGTAGACTATAAGTATCAAATAATATTGAGGGGTTATCACAATGGATTACAATATTGAGGCAAATATGCAATTTCCACTGGTGACATATAACTTGTTACCCAACGAAACAGTTCGCATTCAAAGTGGTGCGATGGTTTATCACACTGGCGACACCCAACTAAAGGGTCGTCTAAACGCAAATGGCGGTTCAGGTATCGGTAAGCTATTGCGCGCCGCTGGACGTGCCATGGTCAGTGGCGAATCAGTCTTCATCACGGAAGTCTCAGCCGGTGCGCAAGGTGGTGATTTAGCTTTGGCCCCCGCCGTGCCTGGTACGATTCAAGCCTTGGAAGTTATGCCTGGTCGCAACTACTACTTGAATGACTCAGCTTTCTTAGCCATGGATGGTACCGTGCAGTACAGCATGGAACGGCAATCAGTTGGCCGCGCTATTTTGGGTGGTCAAGGTGGTTTATTCGTTATGAAGACGTCTGGTGAAGGGACTTTGCTCGTTGCAGCGTTCGGATCAATTAAGGAAATCGACCTGCAAGACGCCCACGACTTCACCATCGATAATGCGCACGTTGTCGCTTGGGAAACGTCACTGACTTATGACATTCACCTTGAGGGTGGCGGTTTGATTGGTTCAATCGGCACAGGCGAAGGTGTGGTCAACACGTTTAACGGCACTGGAAAAGTTCTCGTTCAGTCATTGAATCTTGAGAATTTTGCCAACATGCTCAAGCCGTTCATGCCACAACCTAGTTCAAACTAAAAAAATGGGTATCGACCGCGTTGTCGATACCCATTTTTCTATTGTTTTTTAACTTGGCTAAAGATGATAAAACCAACCAATTGCACCCCAACAATCAATATTGCCATTGGCATGTATGTGTGTTGGCCGAAAAGCCCGACAATTGGTGACATCAGTCCACCCAACGCATAACGTGCTAGTCCAAGCAACGCTGAAGCTGAACCTGCGTTTTGTTGTTGTCCTTGCATCCCCAACGCCGTCGTCAATGAAATAATGCCCCCGACCGTTGCCACAACTAAGAATAATGGTGGCAAAATCAGCCAAAGTGACTTAGGCAAGAATGCCGTCACAAGTAAGAGGCTCCCACCTAAAAAGCCAGCTCGGATAAACCAGCGGAGTGCGCGGTATTCACCAAACTTCACCGCCCAGCGACCGGCCAGGCTCGACATAAGCGCGATACCAGCACCATTAATCGCGTACACAATCCCGAAAGTTGTCACTGACATGCCAAAAATCTTTTGCAAGACGAATGATGAACCAGAAATGTATGCAAACAACGCTGCCGTCATAAAGGCTTGTGTGAGGGCATATAGCACAAATTCACGTTGCTTAAATAGTTGTGCGAAACCACCCACCACTGATGGACGGTCAGCTACCTGTGCCTTTTCAACCGGCAAGGTTTCCGGCAAGGCAAGCAAGACGCTCACAAACAAAATCAGCCCCAAGACTGCCAAAACCCAGAATGTCATCTGCCAGTCCGCAATGGCAATAATCACCCCACCAAACACGGGTGCCAAGACTGGAAAGACGCCATTAATCGTTTGATTAATCGCAATTTGCTTTGTCAAAGTCTTACCAGTAAATAAATCCGTAATTACCGCCAATGACAAAACAATCCCTGTTGACCCGGCCAACCCCTGAATCAACCGTAAAATAATCAACACCCAAATGTTCGGTGCGAAGACAATTGTTGCCGAACTCAGGCCGAATAAGACCGTGCCCCACAGCAACGGTGTCCGCCGGCCAATTCGGTCAGACAACGGTCCAATGATCACTTGTCCGAGGGCCAACCCCAGCAAGGATGCTGTAATCGTCAACTGCGCTAATGACGTCGACGTGTGTAAATCCTGTTGTAACTCTGGTAACCCTGGCAAATATAAATCCATTGCCAGTGGTGAAAAGGCACTTAAGACACCCAATAAAAAGAGCTGAAAGATGCCAATTTTCTTCTTCATAACCCACAATCTCCCAATCAAAAAACGACCCAATTTGAGCCGTTTTACTTAAATCATGTTTTTAGTATAAGCGTACGTCCTACTTTACGCACTCACAAAGTGACTAATAAATAAGCCAGCGATGTTGAAATAAATAATGACGGATGTCAAATCAGATAACGTTGAAATGAACGGACCCGACGCAACTGCTGGATCAACCCCGATTTTATCCATTACTAGTGGAATGAATGATCCTGCGACATTCGCTACCAGAATGGCCACACCCATCGCCAGACCGACCGCAACGCCTAAGAGCATATTGGCCTTCCAAATCCACACAACCAAAAAGATGGTCAAACCGGCCGTCGCACCAATCATGGCACCAATCAACACCTCAGTCATCAACATCTTAATGAGCGAACTTGTTTCTTTCAACGCTAAGCGACGGACTGACACGGCCAAAGACTGCGTCCCAGCATTACCGGCGGTTCCCGTAATCAAAGAGATGAACACCGCCAAAATCGACGCTTGGCTCACTAAACCTTCAAAGTTATTGATTACTGAAGCCGTTCCCATTCCCAAGAAAATCAAACCAACTAGCCAAGGTAAACGCTTAGCAGCGGATTTAAATGGATTCTCTTCCAACGTGACAACGTCCACACCGGCCAGACGAGAGTAGTCTTCCGCGGCCTCTTCATCAATAACGTCCACGATATCATCGACTGTAATGGTACCAACAAGGTGGTCTTTCACCACAACTGGAATCGACACGAAATTATAGTCGGCCATCAATCGGGCAACGTCCTCTTGGTCATCACTCGGCGTCACCGTAATCAAGTTTGTATCCATCACATCCGCAACCTTGGCTTCGTCCGGCCAAACAATCAAAGAACGCAATGAGATAACGCCGACAAGCTTTTCGTCATCGTCAACGACATAAATGTAAGTAATTTGTTCGGCTTCCTGAGCAGCCTTCTTCACCGCTGTCATCGCCTGACCGATTGTCAGTTTTTGATTAATCGCGACAAACTCAGTACCCATCAAAGATCCAGCTGTGTCGTCTTCATAATTCAACAACCGACGAATCTGAGCTGCATCTTCCTTCGGCATCAACGCCAAATACATCCCCAATTCACGCTGGTCCATGTCTTCAAACAAGTCAACCGAATTATCGGTATACATTTGGTTCAGCATTTGGGCAGCATAGCGTGGTGACATTTCCTCCAGCAAGTCGTTAATATCAACGTCTTCGGGTTCAATTTCGTCAAAGACTTCCGCCAATTCAGTTGGTGTTAACCACTCGATAATTTGATGACGGAGCTGTGATGGCAAAGTCACATAAAAAACGGCCTTGTCGTAACCGTGAAGTTCGTCAAAGCCGTCCAAGAACGCCTCTTTCTCACCATGTTCCAAATAATTGACCAAGTGATGAGCTTGTTCGGAAAGTTCATCACGCATCTCATCTGTAATTTCGTCCAGCATGTCGTTCATGATTCTTTCCCCGCATTCTTAACAATTAATTTTCGTCTGGTTCGACTTGATAGCCGTCCAAAACAGCCACGATATCTTGTGGCAATGCACTTTGTGTCGTGCGTTCAACTTGTGCAAATGGATCATAGAAGCGCAACCAATAAGCATGTAGCGCTTGGCGTGTAATGCCACGATCCATTGGGCCACCATAGATTTCATCCCCAATCAACGGGTGACCCAAATACTTAAAGTGCACACGAATTTGGTGTGTGCGGCCAGTGTGCAACTGCACGCGGACCAACGTTTGGTTGCCAAAACGCTTCACGACCCAGTACTCGGTTTGTGAAGGACGCCCATCTTCTCGCACTTCGCGTCGAATAAAGTCGTCGTCCATCCGACCAATCGGTGCATCGATAAAGCCGTAATCATCTGGCAAATCGCCATCGACAATTGCATAGTAACGCTTATCAACTGAGTGCGTTTGCAATTGCTTGTCGAGCAGGCCATGGGCAAAGCGGTGCTTAGCCAACAAGGCAACCCCCGACGTAAAGCGATCTAGTCGCGTGACCACGTGGGGCACTAAATCCTCAGCCCCAGACCGGGCTAAGTAACCCTTAACCCGGTTAACCATGGTCGTTTCACGGTCAGCTTTACCCGGTACTGACGTCACGCCAGCTTCTTTTTCAACAACCAACCAGTTTTCATCTTCATATAAGACCGTGATTGGCAAATCCGACATCGCAACGACGTCATTTGATTCTTCAGGTGGCATCACAATCGTGACCTTATCACCTGGCTTAACCTCATCGACGGTCCGAACTTGCTTACCCGCAAGGAGCACCGCCCCGCCACCACGCTTCACAATGGAAAACATGCGGTGTGAGACACCACGTTGGGCTAAGAACGTCTTAATTTTAAGCGTTTCGTCGCCTTGGTTGATCCAACTGAATTGGGCCATTACTTTACCTCCGTACCAATAAAGCTTGACTGAACACGGTGCCAGAAGTGCATGTGTCGATACTCAGCAAACTGAATTTTTGTTTTTGACACGCGGAACTCAATCCAATCAATGTTTGAGGCAATTTTGCTCAAATGATCGAAACTAAGGGTTACCGCTGCGCCGTCGTTCTCTAGTTGCACCCGAATAACTTCATGGTTTCCAATAATCAATGGTGAACCAAGTGTTCGGAATACGCGACTGTTAATCGAAGCAATTTCTGCTAATTGGATAGCATCCAAGCTTGGATGCATCACTGCCCCGCCGATTGCCTTATTATAGGCGGTTGATCCGGTTGGCGTTGATGCTGTCAAACCATCCCCACGGAATCGTTCAAACAACTCACCTTGAATGTACACATCTGCCACCAAAGTACCCAATGGTCGCTTAATAGCGGCTTCGTTCAATGCAAGGACGCGTTCTTCTCGGCCGTCAGTATACCGGACGTGTGCTTCCAACAAGGGATACTTAACTGTTCGGGCATCTTCATCATTGACCAAACTATCAATCAATTCGTCAATTTCAAAATGTTGCCAGTCCGCATAAAAACCCAGGTGGCCGGTATGCACGCCAATAAAGCGCACAAAAGCCAATTGATCGGCGTAGTGATGGAAAGCCCCAAGCAAGGTACCATCTCCACCCACTGAAATCACAACATCTGGATGCTCGTCATCAAAGACAATCTTATCGGTATTGCGTGCAGCCAATTTTTCTTTAAATAAAGCCACAACAGCCTTTGACTGTGCGCCATTATTACTGTAAATTGCGAGTTTCATTTCGTCTTCTTTCCTTGTGGCTGACAATTAATCTGCTGGTTTATCCAAACCATTATGTAATTCAGAGAATAACTCGTCGACGCGAATGCTCAATTCAGCCACTTCACGAAGCTTCTCAGTCATCTCCGGTGTATAGTCACCATCATACTTATAATTAATTGCGTGTTCAATCGTTGCCCATACGTTCATTTGCATTGTGCGGACTTGGATTTCTGCCAAAATCTTTTTCTCTCCCGTGATCAATTGGACGGGATACTCAATTACGATGTGGTAAGAACGGTAGCCAGATGGCTTCGCATTGCTGACATAATCACGTTCTTCCAAAATAACCATATCTTTACGTTGACGGAGCAAGTCCACGATTTTAAAAATGTCTTCCGTGAATTGCGTCATAATACGGACACCAGCTAGGTCTTCCATGTCTTGTTCCAAGCGTTCCATGTCGATATGACGGCGAACCAACTTTTCTTCAATGGCTGGAATTGCCTTCACACGCCCCGTTACGAATTCAACGGGTGTCTTGATGCCGGCCAACTCAAATTCCGTTCGCATGCCACGCAACTTAACCTTTAATTCGTCAACGGCCTGAACGTATGGCTGTAACAATTTGTCCCATTCATTATGTGTCATGTCGTCAATCCCCCGATTTTTTCTCACTGTTTCTATTATACCAAACGATTTGGCATTTCTAAGACATTATCCAAGCAAATATTTTGGTTTTGATTTATTCTTAGTCATGTTGAAAAAACACAAATCGGTCACAAAATGTTCATAGATAATATGACAACTATTGCAGCTGGTTTAAGAATTGGTAATGTTGCACATTTTTAGGCGTTGCGATTAGACAATCGCCTAGTAAAACGTTTAATATTATCACAGATATTTTAGAGAAATAGTTTTGGAGGTCGTGGCTCATTATGTTAGAGGTGTACCACTTCGTGAACCCACTTTCCGGTGATAGCTTAGAGACCGAGAAGAAATTGGCGTCATACGTAACCACAGCAACAGAAAAAATCGCTTTGCAAGTCGTCCCTGTGATGACGATGCAATCCGTCCATGAAACCGCCGTAGCGCTTGGGCATCCTGAGCAAGAACAAGTGCTATCGCAAACCATGTATCGCTTCATTTTAGACGTTAAGGCCCTACAATTCCAAGGAAAAAAAGTTGCCCGTCGTTTCTTAGAAGCCGCCCAAACCGCTATTTTTAGCGGTCAACCTTACACCGACGAATTCGTCATGGGTCTCGTTGCAGATATTGCAGCTGATCAATCCCTCTTCTTAGAGGATCGTAACAGTGACTTAACGATTCAAGCCTACCGCGCTGATCACAACATGGCCGCTGAAATGGGCGTTACTCAGTTCCCAACCTTGGTTGTCTACAATACAAACGGTGCGAACCACGCCAGTCGAACAACTGATTTTTCCGATGAAAGTCTTCGTTCGCTAATTACACCATCAGCCAGTCAACAACTTAACACATACGACGGTTACCTCCATAATGGTCACGTCACGGAGATTGAAGAAGGCTAAAATAAAGAGGCTGGGACAAAACTCAGCTGAACATTTTGAATAAAAGCAGGCGCAAACCCATGTATATCAAGGGTTTGCGCCTGCTTTTTGGTATAATAGTGGTAATAAAGGCAAAGAAAAAGACGTTGAGCGGCAACTCAACGT
>NZ_JBJMBA010000042.1:0-175487 GCF_045799135.1 Weissella sp. MSCH1
TGGCCATGAATATGACGAAAATGGCCATCATGGCGGGATAAAATCCCGTTATTTTTGGATAAAAAGAAAGAAGGAGAAGAAAATCCGTCGGATTTTCTTCTCCTTCTTCATTTTCAGCTAGAACTGTTCTGTCCCAGCCTCCATCGGAACATTTTCAAGAATAATGTTGAAGACCAAAGGCGTAATGACACCTGTTCCAATTCCTTGAATCACACGGCCAACTAACAGCAACGCGAAGGAATGCGACATAATCGCCACAATATCCCCAATCAAGAATGCCACAATCGCGATGATAAAAATTTGTCGTGGATTAAATTTTGCTTTTAAAAACGCTGAAGTGGTCATCACCAATGACACCATTAGCAAATAGGCCGTAGTCAGCCACTGCACCACACTCAACGAAATATTAAATTGCTTCATCAAATCCGGAAAAGTCACGTTCATGGATGTCTCTGTTAAAATACCCGTAAACGCTAAAATACCAGTCCCCACAATTGCCCAAATAATCTGCGGACTAACCGTTTGATCTGTTTTCGCCATACATCACTCACCCCTATTATTTCAATATCCCTAGTTTCCCACAAACCAATACCCACAACAACACTAAATTAACGTATAATGGGGACTAGTTATTATTCACTTGGAGGTCGCTATTCATGAATCATAAGGCAGCAAAAGCCTGGTCAATCACTTGGATTGCGCAACATGTTGCTTCATTTGTCTTGCTTGCCGGCGCGGTACTGGCCGCAGCGATTGCATTGACTGCTTTGATTATTGCGGTCGAAGAAATCGTGGCGTTGATTACGATGCAACACTTAATCAATACATACACAAACATTTACGGTAACGCCTGGGCAACGGTCTTCTGGCACTTTATCGTTGTCTTCTCACTGGTCGCTTTCTGGTCAGCCCTAGATACGTTTGTTCCTGAACCAAAAACAGAAGCTTAATTAAAAACGGTCACACCTAACACGATGAATTGTGCGGTGTGACCGTTTTTAATTAAGCTTTCTTAGGCAGAATGATCGTCGCTGCTGTTAACATCGTTGCTAGTCCAAGCAATAAGCCGGCTAGCGCATCACTTGGATAGTGCACACCCAAGTACACCCGACTAATTGGGATTAAGATGATGACTGCAACCAAAACGATTGTTGCAACCCCCTTTACCCACTGTTTACGGGCGTATAGCCAAATCAATACCAATAGAGCGCCATAAAACGCCATAGCATTGATGGAGTGGCCTGATGGAAATGAATACCCATGTTCGGTAATCAACCGGTTTGCTGTCGGCCGTAGCCGTTGGACAATGTTTTTAATAATCCACATTAAGCCAGCTCCCGCAACCACACTGAAGCCCACAAACGCCCCCATACGAAGACGTTTAGTGATAACTGCCCACGCAACAAACAGCGCCGTCAAGGCAACCCCCGTCGCTGGCTGGGCCAACAGCGTAATACCGGTCAAGAAGGCCGTTTTGCCAGGTGTAAAATCACCTCGAATCCAAGCAATTCCCGTGCGATCAATGTCTGAAATCCATGCTGCATGTTGCGTGACGCCCCACGCAAAAAAAGCAAACAGCAGTATCGCTAAGCCACTAATTGGTATTGTTAATCGTTTATTCAAAATGACCACATCCTCTAAAAAAATTTGGGCGATGCAGTCTGATGTTGCATTGCTGCAACCTGTCGTATCTGTAGCTCACGTGGTGGCACAAATTGATTACCCGCCAAGATGGCTTCACCAACTTGCTGTAATGCAATGCGTTGCCCCAATGGCGCAAGCGCCGGTAATTGTGCCAATTCTGTTGCCGTATTTAAACGGTGAATCAGGTAATTACCAAATTGTCCCAACAACCCAGCCGGCAAATCAAGCGGACTTTGTGTCGTTAACATCAAATACAAGCCGGCTTTACGTCCTTCACGTGCAACACGCAAAATGCCGTCCACTACACCAGGTTGTTGCAACAAATAACGGTGTGCTTCGTCAATCAACACCGTTACCGGCAACTGTTGCGTGTCTGTTTGCTTGATACGTAGCAACGCCGTCATCAATAATGACACAACAACCTTACCTAAACCTAAATTATCCGCTAATTCTGACAAATCAATGACCAGAATTTTTTGTTCGCTCCGCTGACTGCTAAACAACCGCATCAAATACATCACATCAGTTCTCATCCCCACCGTCGCAATTTTCTTACGACTTGGCAAATTGAATAACTGCTGAAAAGCCGGTTGACTTGTTTGACTTTTAATGCGACGAATTAGTGGCAACAGCGTCCGAAAACCAGCTTGATCAACTGTCTGACCAATCAAATCAAAATCATCTGTTGGCACAGCAAATTCTTGCTGCAACTGTTCTGGCAGCAAATGCATATCGGCCGGTTGCGGATAGTCATACAATCGTTGGGCATCCGCCTCAAACGTTGCCCAAGGACGGTCAATCTTTTGATAAATCCCTGACTGACGGACAACGTTCTTCTGGATTTTCAAACTTTGCCAAGCATCAACCACTTTCTCTGTCGCCACTGCCTCCGTGACGCCAAATATTTGCGCGATTTCTGCACCCGTTAGTTGTTCATAATCAATAAAAGCGTTGTAGCCCAATTTTGCAACGACGGCGTGTGGCAGCTTCGTGTACTCACCAGTTGGATCGATAATAATCGTCGTTTGGTTCTGCATCATCAAGTCATGCAAAATTGTCACCGCACTCGTCGACTTGCCACTACCAGTCGCTCCTAGAATTAGCAGATGTTGTCGCAACAAATCATCTGGCGTTACCGCAAAATTATCAGTCAACGCAATCATTGTGATGAAATCCCCCATTCATTCGTATCTGTTCTTTAGTATACCAACAAATGGACTAAGAAATCCCCATTACCACAGCCGTATATGGGGCCATCGTAATGCGGTGCCCGCTCATCGTGACTTCCCCCGATTGCGTCAGCACCTCACCAACCTGAATCAGACTAAATCGTGATGATTGCACACTTAAATTGACCAACACGGTAATCAGCCGGTCACCTAAGCGCCGTTGGTACGCGATGACATCGGCCGGCAGACGTGTTAATGGATGAAAGGTGCCATCAATAATCACATCATGCCATTGTGGCTGACGACGCACTTTGGCCAGACCACGGTAATAGTTTAAGACTGACGCTGGGTCTTGCTCCTCAGTTGCAACGTTAATATCAGCCCGATGCTCCCCCATTGGCAACCATGGTTCAACTTCTGAAAAGCCACCAAACGTTTCACCAGTCCATTGCATTGGCGTGCGGGCATTATCCCGTGACTTCGCATTTAACCATTGCAGTGCTTCTGCCTCTGAGAAGCCGTCACGGAGTGCCATTTCATAGTTATTCAACGATGAGACATCATTGAATTCCGAAATATGCCGACGTTCAAAATTTTTCATCCCCAGTTCTTGCCCCTGGTAAATAAACGGCACGCCAGGCAGGAAATAATACATCGTCGCTAAGCTTTTTGCTGCGACCGCTGTTTGATAAGCCACATTCGGCACTAGTTTTGATAAGACACGTGGCTGATCATGGTTTTCCAACACGTTACCCAAATACCCTTCAATCGCTTGCACTTGCTGTTGCGATTCAAAGAGCAAATCACGTAAATCACTGGTGGTCCATGCCGACCGGCCGCGGTACCATTCATCAACATTTTCAACTTCAATATTTATGTACGAAAAATCGAAAATCATTGAAAAATAACCATCCGGTCCAATGTACTGATGTAAGTCCTGTTGTGGTACGCCATATGCTTCACCAATCGTTACGGCATCGTACTTCGCGAACGTTTCCGCTTTCAACTCACTTAGAAAACGTTCAATCCCCGGCCGGTTTTGCCCCTTCTTTGTTACCGAGACCAATCCATCGCTACCGTCTGCCGGTAAACTTGCCCAATCCAAATCCTTTTTTAAATGCGTAATCGCATCAATACGAAAACCGGCGACACCTAGGTCTAGCCACCAGTTAACCATGTCATAGATTGCCCGGCGTAGTGCTGGATTTTCCCAATTCAAATCCGGTTGTTCCGACGCAAAGGTATGAAAATAATAAGTCCCGGGCTCATTCGGTACTGGTGTCCATGTTGAGCCGCCAAAAATGCTGCGCCAATTATTCGGTACCGTGCCATCTGTTGTAGTCTTAAAAATATAAAAGTCACGATACGGACTTGCTGGATCCGCTAACGCTTGTTTGAACCAGGCATGTTGATCCGATGTATGATTGACTACTAAATCCATCACGATTTTAATTTGACGTTCGTTAGCTGCCGTTAGCAGTTCCTTGAAATCAGTCAGCGACCCAAACTGTGGGTCGATATCTTGATAATCTGAAATATCATACCCCATATCAACCATGGGTGACTTATAGACCGGCGATAGCCAAATCGTCGTAATTCCTAACGATTGGATATAGTCTAGTTGGCTAATCACGCCCTGAATATCACCAATACCATCATGATTACTATCTTGAAAGGAACGGGGATAAATTTGATAGACCACTTCGTCTTGCCACCAGTGTCGTTGCGCCATTGCTGTGCCCTCCTCTTAACTGTGCGTGTTCTTACCGCCAATATACCGAATTACTTCCTAGTCGTGCAAAGATTTGCTCTTGATAATGAGAGCGTTTGCATAAATTGCTTTTTAGTGAGAAAGTATGGTTATCAGATGAAAGTGAGGTTACATCAAATGGTTAACATTCCAACACTAACTTTAAATGACGGACATCCACTCCCTGTTATGGGATTAGGAACATACCAGATACGTGGTGGCGCTGGTCGTCAACAAATTCTGGCAGCCATTAAAAGCGGTTACCGTTTAATCGATTCTGCCACAAACTACGACAATGAAGGCATTGTTGGCGAAGCCATTCGACAGTCTGGCGTGCCTCGCAGTGAATTGTTCATCACATCAAAGTTGCCCGGTAAATATCACGGCTACGATGATGCTTTGATGGCCATTCAAGAATCATTGGCTCGCATGGGCTTGGACTACTTCGACCTGTTCATTATTCACTGGCCACTCCCAAAGCGTGATAAGTACGTTGAAGCTTGGCAAGCGTTGGTTACAGCTCAGAAGCTTGGTTTGATTCGTTCAATCGGGGTTTCAAACTTCGAACCCGAACACTTGGACCGCATTATTGATGCAACCGGCGTCAAGCCAGCCGTGAACCAAATTGAAATCCATCCTTACTGGGTTCAAACGGACAACGTCCAAGCGAATATTGATCGTGGCATCACGGTCGAGGCTTGGAGTCCACTTGGCCGCGGTGGTGGCGCCATGCGCGAACCAGTCGTTCAGGCAATTGCGGACAAGTACGGCAAGACACCGAGTCAAATTATCACCCGTTGGCATATCGACCGTGGAATTGTCCCAATTTTGCGTTCAACCAATCCGGTTCACCAACGCGATAATGCGACAATCTTTGATTTCAAACTGACCGCTGAAGAAATTGACACGATTAACCAGCTAAATCGTGCCGATGGTCGAATTGACGGGCAGGATCCTAACGAGTACGAAGAATTTGAATAGTAAAAAAGGTCGCCAATCTCCTGATGTAATCAGATGATTGGTGGCCTTTTTCTCACACTATTTCTATAAAATTTTGAACCAGACTAAGAAGCCCCATGCAATCCCTAATCCGGCCAGACCGCCAATAACGCTCGCAACCGTATCAAGCGTTGACCACGTTTTAGTAGCGGTTGCCGGTTGGTTCACGGCCCTGGTACTAGTCGTTGCTTGCGCCGGCTGACGTGTTGTCGCACGGTCAGACGCTTGGTTAACTACCGAAGCAGTTTGTGGCGCGACGGACACTGCTTGAGCACTCTGGACTGGTCGCGACGCTACACTCGTCGGTACCGTTGCTGCAATTTGTGTTGGTTGCGTCCTTGACGGCGCCGCCACAGCACTAACCGCTTGGCTACCCACCTGGCTTGGCACACTAGTCGCGACGCTATTTGGTGCTACAGTTTGTGAGGCGACTACCGATGGCAAGGTTTGCGTGATTGCCGGTGTCGTATCAACCACCTCACTTGCTGACATTGCCTGACTAGCAGCCGCCAATGTGATACTCCGCTTACCGGCTAACGTTGACCGTTTTGCTGACGAAGCCACTTTCTGTGTCGCCGCAGAGTGCTTAGACCGCGTCTGGGTCGTCATCGATGAGCTTTGGTGTATGTGAGAAGACTGGCTGCTAAACTGCTGCGACGAATGAGACTGCTTACTCGTTAGCGCCTGACTTGATTTTGTATGTGACGTCGCTTGGCTCATACTTGATGACTGTGAACTGGCCTGGCTAGACTGGGGCGCCTGTGAGCTAGCTGCTAGCGATCCTGGTAAGGTTGCCGTTGGTTGACTGTCAGGAATGCCAGTTACCTTAAAGGCAACATCATAACGATGATTATAACCAATACTAGCAATATTCACATGCATATTTTCCATAAAGTACGGATTCGCAACTTGTGCTGGCGTTAGATGAAACTTTGTCGTCATTAAGGTTGCCACACCAACCGTCTTCGTTGATAGTCGCTCACCATCCTTAAAAGTTACGCTATCATCCCCATAAGCACTAGGCACACTGACATTGACATATAAGTAGCCGCCCCCGGTACCATCAGCTTCAAACGTCGCATCTGGTTGCACATAGTTACTGGCAACCGACGTCAATTGACTACCATCACCTTTCAGTACAGCTAATTTCACTGCAATTCGTTGTGATTCTGGTGAGGTTGTCTCAACCGCCTGTTCAAACGGTTGTGTTATCGTACCAGAGAAACGCTGACTGTTACCGGTTGCCGCTGTGTTATCCCACGCCAAATAACCAGTCGCACCAGCCGTGACCCCGGTAAATGTGACCTGGTCAGCCGTTACCGTTGCGTCAGTATCTGCTTGTGGCGTAATTGCGACCAGCGTGCCGTCAATCGCTTTTGCAGTCACTGGCACGGTGACGTCTGTCTGACCCGCACTAACCGAGGCGGCTGGCAACGTGATTGACTGTTGCTTAGCATTCACATAGGTTAACCCCGTCATATTAGCTAAAGGCGTTAAATCCCGTACATGATTACGCAGCAAGTTCACATAAGTCAAATTCGTTAAGCCAGCGATTGGTTGGAGCGTGGTCACTTGCGCATTTGAGAAATTCAAACTCGTCAACGACGTCAAATGCTGCAGTGGCGTTAAATCAGCGACTTGATCTTTACTAAAGTTCAAGCTCGTCAATTTCGTTAACTGTTGCAACGCGGCCAAACTTGTAATTTGATCATTAAAATCAATTGATAACTCCGTCAAATCTGGCATCGCCGCAAATGTTGGCATCATCGCATCCGTTAAGCCCATTTGCGAAAACGTTCCCTGTTGCAACTTCGTCAAAGTGCTTAACATGCTGATATCGTTGCTACGATTATTACCAATTGAAAGTGTGGTTAAATTGGTCAGTTTAGCAATTGGCGTAAAATCAGTAATTTGATTTGAACCAACCTTTAATGACGTTAATTGCGTCAACGGCGCCAATGCACTAACATCCGTTAGTTTGTTACCTGCCAAACCTAATTCGCGCAGTTGATGCAAATTGCCTAGTTCGGGCACACTGGTTACTTTCGTATTCTGCATTTCAAGTGATGTTAACGTCGTCATCTGATTAAGCGCCGCTAACTTTTCAGGAACCAACCCATAATCGTCTGCAACCAAGTTTAAACTTTTAATCGGTGTACTTGTTAAAGGCGTTAAATCAGGCAGGACGGTCGCTTTATTCATCCGCAAACTAACATCCTGCAACTTAGGCAGCTTGGCTAACGCACTAATGTCTGAAATCGCATTCCCAGTTAAGTCAATGATGCTGAGATTAGTGGCGTATTCCAAACCAGTTAAATCCGTGATGCCGTCATAAGTTAAATTCAATTGCCGAATTTGGGCAACATTACTTTTAGTCAGTGGCACACCGGCACCCAACGCACTTTGTAGTGCTTGACGCAGCGCTGCATCTGGTACCCAGTCAGAGGCATCATCAGTTGCCATGGCAATATTGTCAGTCGCGTAGGTTGGCGTTGACATAATCGTCACGCCGCCCAACACACTACTAAATAGCAACCCGCCAATCATTGCCGTCCGCTTTATATTCATAAGATTCTCTTACCTACACATTCTAGGTCGGCATGTTCATAGCCGACATTAAATTAGTCATACTTTTAGGAGTGTACAGGAATACTTACTAATAAACAATGTTTTCACAAACTTATTTGGCCAAAATCGTCGCCACTCGTTTTTGAAGTGCCGGCACAACCGTGGCTTCAAACCATGGATTCTTAGCCAGCCAAATGTTGTTCAGTGGGGATGGGTGGGCCAACGGAAAATACTTAGGCCCAAAATCTGCAAAGCGTTTCACAATCGACGTTAAGGTTTCACTGCTCTTAACGTCTAAATAATACTTTTGCGAATAA
The DNA here is from genome assembly GCF_045799135.1 of Weissella sp. MSCH1. Taxonomy (NCBI): domain Bacteria; kingdom Bacillati; phylum Bacillota; class Bacilli; order Lactobacillales; family Lactobacillaceae; genus Weissella; species Weissella sp. MSCH1. The sequence continues at coordinate 8,448 of NZ_JBJMBA010000042.1, forward strand.
CCGCCAAGTAACAAAATCAAGTCAATATTCGGCATCGTCGCCATGATCCGTTGATGCCATTCCTGTGCCACAAATTTGCGTGGCGGCAAATCACCCGTTTTCGCTTTACCTGGATAATAAAAATCCATTGGCAAAACGCCAATTAAACCTGAATCATAAAATATGTCACGATCAATGCCCATCCACTCTCTCAGTCGGTCGCCACTCTTATCATTGAACGATACCCCCGTCTGTTCCACCTTCAATCCTGGCGCTTGACCAATGATTAAAATCCGGACATCTTTCCCGACCATGTAAATTGGCTCAAGCCCGCGCTCAGTAAATGATTGATTCCGTGGGTCAGCCATAATTTCTGCTTTTAAGTCCATTTCCCCCGCCTCCTTGTTACTGCTATCATAGCAAACTAACGTAAAACGCTCACACCAATTAATTTCAGTGCGAGCGTTTTGTTAGGCATTCAATTTTACTAACACGACCAGCCAAAGTACTAACATAATCCCAAAAAGTATATCTAGAATCGTCCAAAACTTTGTTTGCTGTTTACGCGTCATCATCAGTGCTATCCAGACCACCACTGTCACCACGAATAACGTCACAATTGCTGACATCGTCCCACCTCCTCATCATAAACCGTACCCCATAAGTTTATGATACACTTGGTCACCTTACTCACTCAATGCCCCGTCGTTGTCATCTGTAAACGTCAGCTAAAAATAAATTGAAAATGAAATAAGACGGCATTAAATATGCGCTATATAATATATGTCATGTATGCAATACTGTTTTATTAGATTGCCACATTAACAATTCAAGGAGGTAATCATGCAATTCACTGACTCTGACATTCAAATTTTTCAAGCATTTGCTACAGTCGCCCAACGTACCGCATCGTTTTCTGATATTTCAATTAAAGCGATTGCTGATGAGGTCGGCATCTCACGCCAGGCTATGTATCAAAGTCATTTTCGCAATACCGACGAGCTATTAACAACGTTGTATTACTACGTTGATCAGGATATTCAGGATGAAATCAAAGCGGTTGTCACGGAGCGGGCTGGTAGTCCATCTATCATTCATCACCTGGTTTATGCTGTATTACCACTGATTTATGACAAACGTGACTTCTTTCAAATCCTTTATTCTGATAAAATCAACTCCACTTGGAACGGCTTTATGGAAGACCGTTACAGTGATTTACTACTACCACTTTTTCAAGATCGCTTACATATGGGCGTGATTGTCCCAGCGACTGTGCAATCTAAAGTAATTATCCATGAATTCATTGGCCTTGTGTCAATCTGGATGAATCAAACTGAGCCGGTCTTACCAGAGGCCTTCGCGCCAATTTTGATTTACGCCCTGAACAATTCTGCTAGCACAATGATTAATAATTAACACCATAGGAAAAAGCAGCTAAGTGTCGTTAGCTGCTTTTTTGTGTATGGTTATCTAATTTAGGTGTGTTTAGAAGCTAAACTTATTTCCTTCGTCAGCCTTAATGTAGTTTGACGTCAAACCTTCACCTTCCAAGTATTCACGGAATGGCACTAGGTCTTCCGCCTCATACTTTTCCTTGTAGGCTGCAACGACATCATCACTGTACAAGTTGGTATCCAACTTCAATGTTTCAACTGGAATTGGACGATCCTTTGTAATCTTGGCATCCACTACCACTACACGACCTTGCTTGTAGTAATCAACCGCTTCTTGCATAACGCGATCAATATCTTCAATGCGGTTAACCGTCAAACCAACGGCACCTTGCGCCTCACCAACCTTGGCGTAATCAACGTCAGTGAAATCTACCCCGAAGTTGTACTCGTTAGTATCCTCATACTTGTTCTTAATGAAGCCGTATTCTGTGTTGGTAAAGACGACATTGATAACTGGCATGTCATAACGAACGTTCGTAACCACATCAGGGTATGTCATTGAAAAGGCCCCATCACCGATGATGTTCCAAACTTGACGGTCTGGGTACGTGTTCTTTGCCCCGATTCCACCAGGCAAAGCGATTCCCATCGTCGCGAACAATGGTGATGTTCGCCACATGTTCTTAGGATTCATGTGCAAGTGACGTGTTGACAATTGGGTCACGTCACCGACATCAGTTGAGAAGATAGCATCTTCATCAGCCAACTTGTTAATCGCATTGTAGACTTGGTAAGCCTGCAATGGACCTTCTGTCTTCTGCTCCAACTTGTTCATGTAATCGCGCCAGTTTTGCACGTTCTTAACGTTTGCACGCCACCAAGCGTTTTCTTCAACAGGGGCTACCTTTGCCAACAACGCTTCAAGCGTCTTACCTGCATCCGCCAAAATGGCCACGTCCGTTTCGTGACGCTTACCAAGCATTGCTGGGTTCGCATCGACTTGCACAAACTTCTTAACGTTACGGAATGTCCCTTCAACTTCTGAGAATGGGAAGTTTGTTCCCATAAACAATACTGTATCAGCTTCCAATACCGTTTCGTTAGCTGGCTTCCAACCAACACGGAAGGTTGAACCCGTTAATGCCTCAAAATCCCAGTCGAAGTTATCAAAATTCTTACCTGTCGTAATGACTGGTGCCTTAATTTTGCGTGACAACTCTTGGACTAAATCACCGTGGCCTTGTGTACCAAATCCAGCATAAATCACTGGACGCTCAGACTCAGCCAAAATGTCAACAACCGCATCGATATCAGCTGCTTGTGGCTCAACTGGTCGGTAGTTTTGGAACTTAGGACCCGATGAATACAATGGTGATGAGTAAATTGAAGCGGCGTCAAGCTCTGCAAACCCAAAGTCGGCAGGGACTTCAAGTACCGCAACACCATGTTGTGAGATAGCCGTACGAATGGCATCATCCACCAAGTGAGGCAATTGTTCAGCCGTTGCGACACGACGGTTATACACCGCAATGTTTTCATACATTGGATTTTGGTTTAGTTCTTGGAATGAATCCATATTCAATTCGCGAACTGGCTTTGAACCTAGGATGGCCAGCACGGGGATGTGATCCATTGCGGCATCATACAACCCGTTAATCAAGTGGGTCGCACCTGGTCCCCCTGAACCAACTGTTACCGCAATCTTACCACCGAACTTGTATTGCATAACGGCAGCCATGGCACCAATTTCTTCGTGCTTCACTTGAATAAACTTGATGTTGTTTTCTGGATTTCCCATTGCATTCATCAAGCCGCTAAGCGTACCTGATGGAATACCGTACATGGTGTCAATCCCCCAACCTTCCATGACTTTCAATGCTGCTAATCCTGCAGAAATCTTCGTATCTGACATTTCAATGCCCCCCATAAATTTAAAGCAAACGTTGTAAGCGCTTTCTTATTTACATTGTATTTTAAGTAAGCATCGATTGTCAAGTTTCTGGGACTATTTGCGAACCGAAAGTGAAACATTCCGCTGTTGCATGTGGACGCAATGCTTAGCGCCTTTACTCAACTGTTAGCAGGCTATCGTAGAGGTGATTAACAAGATCCACATTCGTGTGTACCTTGGTTGTATCTTCGTTGCTTAACCAAATAACCATGTTTTTACCATCTTTGCTCATTTTTACTGAAGGCTCAAAGCCTAAAATAATCCCGTGCATCCGATAAGCATTGCCATCATCGTACATCCCACTCGCATAGGTTTCATTAGGCGCCAGGCGCATCATTGCATTAAATTGCAGCTTTGAAATAATCTTGTTGCTTAACTCATCTCGCAGTAATTTATAGAGATTACCAGTCGTCATCTCAATACTACCGGTCCCAATTTCTCGGTTAAAGATATTCGGATTATCAAAATAAGCCGTCCCATCTGCCCCATAGTTTGCTGTTTTATATGGACTGTTAATAAAATCGTTGTAGTCCGTATAATCGATATGATGCTGACCCTTGAGCGTTTCCTTCAATAAATCGGCATAAGAACGACCAGTAACCTGGCGCAAGATGCCAACTAACGCGACGTAATTACCAGCTGAATAGTACCAAGCCCCACGTTGATCCATCACCAATTGTGATAACGCATACTTTTCATAGCCTGCTTCATCAAGGGTGGCTTCCGTTTTACCAATTTGATTATAGCCAGCTGTCATATTCAACAATTGCTGTACAGTAACTGTGTTGGCTGCCGGTAATTGTGGTAAATATTGGCTCACCTTATCAGTTAACTTAATCTTTCCTGCCGCCACTTGTTGCATCACAAGCAATGCCGTTAGATTCTTCTGGAGTGATGCAATCCCGTACAAAGATCGTGTTGTCGCCGGCTGATTAGTCTGCTTATTTGCCAGGCCATATCCCTGATTGAGAATGATTTTACCGGCTTTGGCCACTAATAATGTGCCACTTCGACCCGTCGCTTTGACTTGCTGGTCAATCGATTTGGCCAAAACTGACTGTGGTTGCACGGGCGCGTTTATATTTTGCTTAACCACCGGTTTATGAATTTTCCGAACCTTTGGTGCTGCTTCGTGGCCAATTACCCCATGCGATAGATAGGTGACCGTACCTCCTGTGACTAAAATCGTCAGGATTGTCGCACCAAGTATTTTACCAACTCCCATAATTTCCCCCTCAACTGCCGTTAGCTGCTCCGGACTAAACATAAAGTAACTAACGCTTTGATATGATGCTGTCAATTATACAACGGCGGGTAGTTTTCATTTAGTCACAATTGCCCATATTTGTTAAAGATTGCAATAGACGCAAAAAAGCACTTATTACCGAAGTAATAAGTGCTTTTAATGTTTTTTGAATCGTTCCCAATCCAGAAAGTGAAAATCGAAAGATTAACGCTTTGAGTCCGATAAGTTGATAATCGTTGACACCGAATGCCTGTTTAATCAGCATTTCACTTTCAATGACCGTCAATGATTATCAACACGTTTCCCATGATGTTTCCCATGAATGCCAACAGACATGTACATATCATTTATTAGCACCATCTAATTCATCAATTTGAACTTTGTTAAATTTCAGACTCTTTTTTAAGTCCACGAATTGGCTTTGATTTAGTTTAACTTCCACAACATTCTTGCCTGTTCCTATTCCGTACATCACGGGCAAGCCAGGTTCATTCACATAGTAATCCGAACTGTAGTCCTTATTGAAAAAAGGATTTCTATATTCAATCACGAAATGTCTTTTCTCCCGTTTAATTGTATTATCATTACCTTGGCCATTACTATGTCCAACAAGTGTTCGCATTTCTTGTCCAGGCGCTAAAGGCACTCCTTTCATTCCCTCGAAAGGACTCCCCGCAACTTTAGCATCACCATTACTTTCAAAAGCAGGCGAAATTTTCATATTTGTGATTATCGCCGTTGTTTGACCGTAATTTTTCAAAACAAGTTCTTCCATGTAGTTACCGTTTTGCCACCCCCGTTCATAGCTAATAAACACATTTGGCCTGGCTTGCTCATCGCGTACTTTAGCATCCATGAAACTTTTCCAGATAAAGGTCACCGCGGATACTACTATTGGCAGCGCGATACCTGTAATACTAATCCAATTATCAACCGTCAGCATTTTACCCCAAATACCATAACCTTCCTTGGAATCTAAATAACTTTACTTCTTTTTGGCTGCTAGATGAGTCTCAATGAAGTCATCCATAAATTGGTGTATTAATCCCACTTCTTCTTCTGTAAAACCGTACAACTCATAGATACGCTTGTCCAATTCTGATTCTGCGGTTTCAATTGCATACGATTCATGTTCAACCAGCTGCTCGTATTTGGTTAATATTTGTACGAGGTTAGTCCTATCATCCACAGGAACCGCTTTCAGCTGTGCCTCCACTGTCTCAGTAGCCGTTAACGACACGTCCTGCCAATCAGAAAATTCAATTTTCATCTCCCGATTAAATGGCACATTATAGTTCTGAATACTTTCAATCGATTTCTCAATCACTTTCACCTTGGTTGCTATGCTTGCTTGAACTGTTTCGTTCACTTTAGGAATTGGAAATTTTTCTAACTCGCCTTTTTTAAATTGTGGAAACGTTTTTCGAGAAAACTTGTTAAATGTATTCACAAACCAGAATGACAACGCCTCTGAATTTAAAATAGCCAACACATATTCAGGCAGATACTTGAAATCAAAAATATTATTTGAATTTCGATCATTAATGAACTCACCATCCGTCAGCGCCGCTGAAACCATGTGGTTACTCATCATCGGGATTTGTCGAACTAAGATTCTTGTACCTTTGAATTGCTGTTCACTTCTTGGAGCAGCCAGGTTCTTACCATATTGTATATATTCACCCGTCCAGTCAATTTCATATCTCCGGACATCACGTCCCTGTAAATATTTTCGCCAACCTGTATGAAGTTCATAGCTATGATAAATTCGACTTGTCGTCATTTCTTTAGTTTGCGAGGGCGTCCCTTTACCTACTTCATACGCAACAAGCCCTGATTTAACCGTTGCAACCGATGCCAATTCTCTAACACCCGTATTAAATTTTTTCATTAACTTTGATGTTGATTTATCTAATTGGACCAATATCTCATTTGTATTAGTTAGCATCTCATCTGGCTTATAGGTTTCAATACTTTGAATAATACCTTTTCGCCATTCACCCAACTCCAAATATGTTGGTGCACCTTTTTTAAAAATAAGAAGCGCATTGTCTACGACAGCGTCCTCAAACATTTTGTCAAACATATTGATAACTACTAAGTTTTGAGTGTGCTTAAGCAAAAATGTTCGCATGCGGGAAAATGTTTCAATGGTCATCCACGTGTTAGGAATGATATATCCAAAATACCCGCTATCCTTCAATAAATTGTATCCCTTCTCAACAAATACTCTATAAAGGTTTGGTTGATATTGACTCATAATGGGGTAATTTTCGTTATAGTACTGCTTTTCTTCTTCGGTTATTTTATTTTCTCGTGAAGTTAAATATGGTGGATTACCGATTACGATATCAAATCCGCCTTCAGCCATGATTTCTGGAAACTCTTTCGCCCAGTCAAACGGTATATCAGTCAAACTACTATCGTTAATAATCGAATTTCCCACTTTAATGTTGTCGTCCAAAGTTGTTAGTGGTTCGCTTGAAGATGCCGTTTTCAGCCACAAAGACAGTTTTGTGATTTCAACCGATTCTGAATTAATATCTACTCCGAATAAATTGTTTCGAAGAATTTCTGTTCTCAAATCCCAGAAATCCGTTTGCCCGCCTACCAACTCTCTAATTTCTTTGTCGATAGCTTTATTTTCTCGTTGCAAAATATCAAATGCGGCATTTAGGAAACTTCCACTACCTACCGCAGGGTCTAGGATTTTTATATTATGCAACTTTTCACGAAGCATATTCAGATTGTCTATCTGTCGTTGAACACGCTTCGTAATACTGTGGCTAAGCTGCGTTTTTCCCTCATTTTGAAAAAAATCAATGTCTTCGGGGGAGATGGCTTTGTACTTATCAACTCCTAATTTTTCACGCTGATCTTGAATCCAGTTTGAAATCGTCATACTCAACAAATATTGCGTTACGTTTGCTGTAGTATAAAAAATCCCATCCTTTTTTCTTTTTGACACAAGCTTTTGGGTAGTTTCATTCGAAAATTCATCCGTCAGTTTATCAATATCCCCAATTGCTTGTTCAAAAATGTGGCCGAGAATATTAACGTCCAAATCTGAAACGAAATCATAATTATCAATATCAGCAAAACGCAATACTGCTTCATTGCTAACATAGAGGGTATCAAGGTTTTTGTCCCTCTTAAAAAGACCACCATTAAACCGATTTATAGCTGGATTATCATTACCGCGATCAATTTTTCTGAATAATTCACTTAGACTATTCCAAAGTGCGTATGGATCTCTGTCTAATTTTTCTTGTCTAATCTGGATGGCACTCGAAAATGCATCTTCTGGTAAAAAGCCATAATCCTGAGCAAAAGCGATGAACAAAAATCGATCTAATATTTTTTGCGCAGCTCTAAAAGCATCACGATAATGAATTGGCTCATCTTCGCGTTTTTGGCTCTGAATAATATCTGAAATCAAAAATTCTCGAGTTTCCAAATACGTTTGATAAAAATCGATAGATATCTGTTCATCATACACAGTAGTTTTTGATCTCAAATCAGATAGTCGCCCACTTTGTGCATTTGAATGACGCAATAGCTGCGCTGGACTTAGCAATGCAAAAAAACGTTCTAACTCATAATCACTTTGAAGCAAATCTTCCAAATAGATTACAGACCATTCTCCTTGAACGGAACCATAAATTCTTATTTCTTTGAAATTAGACACGATAACAAAATTAGGGCGCCGCTCATATTTTGTTGAATAACTAAATGCTTGTTCCACGGGAGAACCGGTGAAGTCTGCTCGTCCTTGCTTTTTATCAAGGTTAACAATCTTCATATCCTTCATTTCAACAATAACATCTGGCTTCTTTTTAAATTTTGCATCTTCAGTCGGGTTAACCAAAATCATATCTGCTTTTTTACTATCAGATGATGTTGATTCTTCAAAGTACATTTGATCATCCGAATAACCAAGTGCCTCATTGAATATCTTTTTAAAGAAGTAAGGCCGCAATTGTTCTTCATTATCATTGACGTGATTACCACCCAGGTCAATCGATTTCATAAAATCCGATACAGCGGCCCTCGCTTGATCAACTTCGGATTCGCTTACTAATCCTTTTGAGATTCTATCTCTCAACAACTGTTCTTTAATAAAAGGATGAGACGGCCCCTCGACTTCTCTCCTCAATACTGTACCCACCATTTTTTGCACCTTTATCATTTCGTTCAATAGCTTTATTGTATCATTCTTAATCTTGGGTTTAGTGAATAAATTCATAACGTCAAAAAGCCAGGCATTCAACAATCAACTAGGAAGTCTGTTAATTGTTGAATGCCTGGCAAACCTGCTGTAGGCAAATTATCAAATTTTACGTCTCACTCACAAGCTAAAACGGAAACGGTGAATCTAAGTAATCCGAACTTGTGTAATAGTTTATCAGATCGAGAACTTCTTCTTTTGACAATTCATCTCCCGAAACGCTTTCTATTTCTTTCCTTAAGTCGTGTATACCTTCAATACGTTTTTGATTTTCATGCTGCCAGTGGAATGCTATGTCCTTAATATTTTTAACTTCCATTTCGTACTTTTCAACCAGAGAATCAACCTCAGTGTTTCGCTTTTTTTGTAAGTCGTATACGTAATCCAATAAACCACGATTTAATTCTTCTGGATCCCCGACATAATTCTCCAATGCTATTTGAAGCTGTTTTTTTGTCATACGCAACTTTTCGCGAATCTCGATAATTTGTATATTTAGTAATTCAGGTAAATCTCTCCAAATTGACTGAGTAATATGGTTAATAAATCTAAGTGAATATGCAACCGTTGCCTTTCTCTGAAACCCCGTCTTCGTTTTTTTAATCGTAACTGGCTGATATTTTTTGGGGAACTTTTCGGCTTCTTTTCGCAAGTACCGTTTGATAGTGTCATCATTAATTTTTGTAAATTTAGTTTCAAAATCTATCATTTCTGATACATACAGAATCCTTCTTTCTCCTCTGATTAACGCCAGCGCCATATCAACATCTATCCAGACGTTATCTTCTATATTTGACTTAGCGCCTTCCTTTCGCCCTCCAACACTTTCGTCAAGCTTAATAGCCGCAGTCAACTCAACTTCCAATTCTTTCCAACGCTCATCTGAAATCTTCACTGTCATTCCCTCCACATTATTTTTCAACTGGAATCCGTTTGTAAACTTTCTAATAATGTTTTTATTGATACTTGCTGATTGTTGTTTTTTCAAGTTTATCAGAAATTATCAATAATATTTACCCATTCGGGTGTTAGGAGGTCTTCATCATGAACGTACTTAATGAACTATCAAATTTGTCCGACGACATAATTTCATTTACTCAAGAACAATATGGTATCGCATTAAAAGTAATCGACTTTTCGTTTCAAAAGCGTACTTTCAATCGTGGAGTAGATAAAGGATTTATCGCTTTCTCTCTTATCGATGAAGGGAGATATGCTTCTCACATCGAAATGGCACTCGACAGTCATTACTACAATCGCGACATTCCGGTACTACGAATCACAAAAATTCGCTCAAGTTTTATCAGAGGACGCGTTCTTATTGTTCATTTTCAGATTTGGGACCCTTGGTAACAAATCAAACAGTAAATCAAATATCACCTCTTTTTGCACAATGAAAGGACATATATCATGCAAATCAAGCCATCACATTTCTCTCTAAGCATCGCCGAGGTTCTAAATCAACCGGCAACACAGCTTGAAAACGGTCAAACGGCCATCAAGGACTTAGCCGCAATTATGACTGGCAAGCCAGGCCAAGATAACCGTGTAATCGAAGGAGTGGAACAAATCCGCACTAAGTACCCAGTATACATTGATGATTTGGATCTTAACTTTGAAATCACGGTAAAGGACGTACCAGTCAAGAACCTTTCACTCGGTTCTTCAGTCGTATTCCACAACGTAACGGGCGGTCTGGCTGGTTCTGCTAACAACGTAGTTTGGGTTAACGCGGAATCTATCGAGGCCGTCGGTGCAAAGTAATGGATTTATCTAACTGGTCATTTAGCGATTCTGCACAAACCTATTCATCGAGCAGTTCTAGCATGAAAGATGTAGTATCAAGAATCATCAAGCATATCAATATGAACTACGGAGATAACATCAACCATGGAAATCATGATTTCGATGTAATTATTGATGAAGAAAGCAAAGTTATAAAGGTCGCACTCGCAGTACCCGGAACAATGTCATTCGATAACGCCACATTCGCAAAACTCTACCCATTGATTGCCACGGCAGCTCGACCACAGATAACAGTTGACCGACCGGAGTTCATGCGGATTGAGTCTACTGATTTACACGTCCCATTTGGGGATGCCTTTGTATATCCATACCGTGACGGAACGACCGAACGATTGCACGACACAGATGAATCTCTTTTTGAGTATTTCAACAAAACGAACAGGATTCCTCTAATGCGCGGTGTGGACTACGATTATTTGCATTATCCTCATATGCTTATTCAAGGCCTATCTGGATCTGGTAAAACAATGTTCGCAAATATGATATTGAAAATCTTGGTCCGCAAATTCCCCAATAAGCAGGTATTGGTAATTGATCCGAAGGTTGACACGATGAGTCGTACGATGACATTTAATCCACTGTATCGAGGTAAGGTACGTTTGCTAGTTCCAGATAAGGAAAAGCGCGATGCCTCGTTTTTGGAATCTCTCACCAGTGAGTTACAAAGGATTGACGACATTATGAATGAACGTCAATGGCGCATGCTTGAAACGGGAATCGAAGAGGCATCTATCGCAGACATCCATGAAGAGCCCCTCTTTATTGTTATCGATGAGCTAGGTTCTCTTGTAGGGTCTGTTTCAAAGAAGCCAATTAAGGACGCATTCCTTGCAGTATTGACCCGTATTGGAAACTTAGGTCGCTCGGCCGGTGTATTTTTGATCCTAATCAGCCAAAACGCAGACGCCACGACCTTACCAACCAATTTAAGACGGACAATCAGTTTCAAACTCGCATTAGGAAACATGTCATCTGAAAGCCTTCAGTTCATGTTCCCCGATTTAACCCAGGATTCTCTTCCCATCTTGCCGACAGATAAGTTAGGTGGGAAGGGACGCGGACTCTTATCAATTACTGGGCAATACGACACAATTTTGCCATTGTTAACACCGTTCCAAGGAGACACACAATGATTTACTATCGATGGATTATAGGACCACTCGTCCTGATCAATACGCTAGCCGCTCTCCTGATTGATTGCATATTTCGGTACTATCCTTTGGTCATGCTGATTCCAGTTAAATATGCTGTCCATACCACTCTCAGGTACTTCATAATCTTGGTGTTTCTATGGTTTTTCATCAACTTAATTACTGGACAACTAAAACGCGATTTGGTCTCGGCTTCGTTTGGCATTTGGTTATCTCGTTTTGATAGCTCGATAACAGCAAACACCAGTAAGAATGAAATCTCAAATTTTTGGTTGAAAACTCTCCGGATTAAGAAATCAAAAAATAATTTGGTACTACGTGTTTTCTTTGGATTTAACGGTGGAATTGCTAATGAACTAAGGTCACGCTTGAATGAAAATATCGAATTTTTGAACAAGCGATTTCCGGATTACCATTTCAGTGACGTTGAAATGGCTGGGAAGCATAATTTCAAAATTTTGGGAACCAAAATCGTAGATAGATAAAAATTTGGGGCTTGTGGACTGCGCGTCCAAACGCGCAAAGGCCAACAAGCCCCCTTACTTTATTCTATATAACACAACTCGCCGTTTTAATTTAAGAGTTTAATTATGAGTAAGATTAATCATAGCCGAAAACCACTGATTCTAGGTCAACCTGTGATAGCTAGAAAATATGGGCAAAACGTCGTGCTACAGACAGATTTAAAACGCGGGCGTCCTGAACACATTAGCCATGTCAAAACGGCTGATGTTCGTGGGCAAAACACCACCTCTTTAAAACGCACAATGACTCAAATTAGAGAATTAATTGCCGCAAATTTCGATGGTAAATTAGGAAAAGGGGGCGTCTTTATCACTCTGACCTTCTCGGATGACACTATTGGCGGCAACGCTAAATCAGCGTCGTATGAATCAGAAAAATTCGTTAAGCGTCTCAAACGATGGTTGGCTCGTGAATTTCCAAAAAAATCAGTTGTTTATCTATCCGTCATCGAACCTCAACCTAAGCGATCGGACAATGTCGGAATGTTAATTTGGCATTTTCACATTCTGATGAAATTTGAAGATAATTCTCCTTTCAGAATAGAAAAGCAATTTTTGCAAGAGAAACTTTGGAAACAAGGCGTTGTGTGGATTACCTCTTTATCGAGTTACAAGAGCGTATCAGGATATGTCGCGACATACCTCACTGACTTATCTTTGGAAACTTCAAATAACAAAGCTCGCATAAAAGGCGAAAAGCTTCGACTATACCCTGCCGGGCTTCGAATTTACAGAGGCAGCCAAAATTTAAAACGCCCATTGGTAGAACGTTTTGAGACAAAAGCGGATGCACTGGAAGCATTCGGATTATCTGATGGAACGTCAAACTTCGTTTCAACATTCGAATGGTCCCATGAAGAAACCGGATTTCAATTCACTAGCGAATACTACCAACTACAATACAATGAGGAATGTAAGGATGAGTAGTTCTATCATTCAAAAGCAACTTCTACACTTGTCTGAAGCTGCTGAATATTTGGGGATTAGCTTCAATCAATTCAACAAGTATGTGCGAAACGACCCTCAACTAAAAATCGTAAAAATTGGCGAGGTACTATTGGTACCTGTCAAGTCGTTAGACCAATACATGGAGGATTTGCCACCTGTAACGGTTCGATAACGATGCCGGCCTGGTGCCGGATACATATATTTTTACTTCCCAGCCGTGGTATTATGTGGATATGTCTGTTGGCATTGGGAGTGTAAGAAAGGACATAAACAATGCCAAGTTTTGAAAAATTAAACAATGGAAAGATTAAGGCCGTAATCTCAATGGGCCGTGGTCGCCGTCAATCGAAGACCTTCCCCGACCGCCAAACGGCTAAAATTTGGGCCTTTGAAAATGAACGTTTGAAGGCCCAAGATATTTTACCAACCGGTCGTAAAATGCTATTTACTGACTTCTATGATACGTGGTTCGAAAACATTCGTAAGCCTGATTTGAAAGAAGCCACAATGAAGAACTATTACAATGCCGCTAAGATTAACCACCTTCTCTTTGAGGGGATGACACTTGGTGAATTTGAAGAGCATTTGCCCATCCAACGAATCTTGGACAAGTATGGTGAAACCAAGTCTCAAAAGACAGTGACGGAGTATATCAAAAAGCTTCGTGCTGTCTTACGATATGCTTTGCAAGAACAGATGATTTTCCATGACATTACCAGCGCTCTAAAGCCTCGTGGATTGAAGAAGCCAACTCGTCGAAACCATGCGTTAAACATGACTGATTTTGAAAAGCTACGTCGTTACTTATTCGAGCATCACGAAACTAACTTCAATTTAATCACGTTATTAGCAACCGAGACAGGCGCCCGGCGTGGTGAGCTTTTGGCCCTAACGAAGTCAGACCTTATCGCAGAGACCCACGAGATTTCATTGACAAAGTCTCTCAGCCCTGATTCTGACGACCTATCAATGAAAACAGCTGCTTCAGAACGAGTAGTATCTGTGACTCCTGACGTTTTTCAAATGTTAGTGGATAAAGAACCAAATGAGCTTGACCGTATCTTTGATACAGATAACTTCCAGCATGCTGCTTTATTGAAGAAGCTTTTGGTTAGCCTTGATATTGAGCCAACCACCTTTCACGGATTACGAGATTCATCTAGCTCGTACATTTTCGCTAAATTTGGTGAAGAACACGCCGATCAAGCCATCATGTATATTTCTAAGCGACTTGGTCATGCTGACATAGCAACTACACAGAAGTACTATCTAGAACTAATGCCTGAGGCAAAGATGAAGCAAGACGCAATCGCTTTGAATATTTTAAATTCAGCGCGCTAAAAAAGACGACCCACAACATAAAGTCATGAGTCGTCTTAATTTTTTGATTCGTATTAAGTAGGTTGAAGCACCATGTTTCCCATGATGTTTCCCACAAACTCTCGAATTCGTTGATATACCGCTGTTTCCAGCAAGTTGATATTAACGCTTTGAGAATTGTGAAGCCTTACGGGCCTTCTTCAAACCTGGCTTCTTACGCTCCTTCATACGAGCGTCACGAGTCAACAATCCAGCCTTCTTCAAAGCTGCACGGAAGTCAGGATCCACTTGCAACAAAGCACGTGAGATACCGTGACGGATGGCACCAGATTGACCTGAGAAACCACCACCGTTTACGTTAACCAAAACATCGTAGTTTCCTAGAGTTTCAGTAACGTTGAATGGTTGTACCATAACCTCACGCAAGTTAGCGAAAGGAATGTATTGTTCAGCTGAACGACCGTTGATCGTGATGTTACCGTTACCAGGTACCAAACGTACGCGGGCAACAGAGTTCTTACGACGGCCAGTTCCGTAGTATTGTACTTGAGCCATAATTAACTATTCTCCTTTCGTTAAATTAAATAAGGTTAGTGATATCCAACACTTCAGGGTTTTGTGCTGCGTGTGTGTGCTCTGAACCAGCAAACACGTGCAACTTCAAACCTTGTTGGCGACCAAGAGTACCCTTTGGCAACATACCGTGAACTGAAAGCTCGATCAAACGTTGTGGGTTCTTCTCTCGCAAATCACCGGCCTTGCGCTCCTTCAATCCACCTGGGTGGTTTGAGTGGTGGTAGTAAATCTTGTCCGTTGCCTTCTTACCAGTCAAAGCGACCTTTTCGGCGTTGATAACGATAACGTTATCACCTGTGTCGACGTTTGGCGTGAAAGTAGGCTTGTTCTTACCACGCAAGATTGATGCTACGACAGTTGACAAACGTCCCAATGCAATATCAGTTGCATCGATGACGTACCACTTGCGATCGATCTCACCTGGCTTTGCCATATAAGTTGTACGCATGGAAATTTCCTCCAATATTCTGTTTGTTTACTTTACCAATAATTAAAAAAGTCGTACCAGGACATTCCCATTGCGGTGTGGTAAACAATACCGAGATTTATCTTACCTTTTTTCAACCGAAACGTCAACGGAAATACGCCCTAGATTTAAACTATTTGCTTGTTTTCGCGTTTTTTAATAGTCAACTGACATTAAATAGAGACCCTGTGCTGGCGCTGTAAATCGTGCTTGTTGCCGATCTTTCACTGCAAACAATCGCTGAATGTCATCAACCGGCCGTGACCCGTTACCAATTTCCAGCAAAACGCCGACCATGATGCGAATTTGATTATACAAAAAACCATTCCCGGTAAATTCAAACCAAATTTCGTCCTCTTCCGGTTTCTCCCACATCTTAGCAGAATAGACCGTACGCACCGTTGTTTTTTGCTGGAAACCAGAAGCAACAAAACTCAACCAATCGTGCTCTCCCACATAATCACCAATTGCTTGCTGCATCAATGACGTATCAATACGACGGTGCCAGTGCCCCGTGTAATTACGCTTAAAGGGATCGATAAACTCTGTCGTCGACAACCGATAGCGATAAGTCTTATTGTGTGCACTAAATTGTGCGTGGAATGATTCGTCAACCTTTTCAACTGACTTAATGCCAATGTCATAAGGCAACATGGTTGATAACCCTTTTCGAACCGCTTCATTTGGAATATCAAACGGTAAGTCAAAATGGACAACCTGTCCTTGCGCGTGTACTCGTGCATCAGTTCGTCCCGAGCCTTGCACCCGAATGTGGTCCGCTGGATCTTTAGCCATCTTATTGACGACTTTCTCCATTTCTAATTGCACTGTTCGTTTCCCAGGTTGCACCTGCCACCCGTAAAATTCAGTGCCATCGTATGAAATTGTCGCTTTATAGCGCGGCATATGCAACACCTCTTACTTCATTTTTATAACCATTTAGTCGCGATGAGCAACACCGTAAACACAATGAACCCAATTACTGCAATGGTATCTTGCTTTTGCCAGGTTAAGACACGGTACTTCGTGCGATTATCACCACCACGATAACCACGTGCTTCCATGGCATCACCCAATTCAATTGCTCGCTTGATTGCGTTGATAAACAAGGGGATTAGGAGTGGTACAAATGCCTTAATGCGACTAATAATATTACCCTCATTAAATTCAACCCCACGAGCGCGCTGCGCATTCATGATCGACTCTGCTTCGTCCATTAGCGTTGGCACAAAGCGAAGCGCAATCGATAGCATTAACGCCAACTCAGCCACTGGGAAGCCAACCTTCTTCAAGGGTTGCAACAAACTCTCCATCGCATCAGCGACTGCCAACGGTTGCGTTGTTAACGTCAAGATGGTTGAAAACATGATAATCAACATAAAGCGGACGAAGACCGCGATACTATTCGTCACACCATCAGTCGTGATGGTTAGAAAAGCCCAATGCCACAGGACGTCACCAGTTTGAACAAAGAATAATTGCAATAAGGTTGTGATAAACATCAAAAACATCAGTGGTCGAACGCCACGAATAAAGACGCCCACACCAAGTCCCGTCAACAAAATTGATAGTAGTGTGAACGCAATCGCTACGACGTACCCCGCCACATTATTTGCAAAGAATACAACGAAAATGAAGGCGACACTTAAAATCAATTTTGTCCGAGCATCTAAACGATGAATCCAAGAATTTCCCGGCATATAACGGCCAATAATCATATTAGTGAACATGTGCTGACCCTCCTAACTGCTCGGCTAATTGATCAGCTAGCGCATCGATATCCAACACAGCATTTAAGGCGACACCTTTTGTCGCCAACTTATCGGCGAATTGCTTGGCAATTGGTACATCAAGTTGTTTCTCTTGCAACCAGGCCACGTCGTCAAAAATCTTGGCGGGTGCACCTTCTTTGACGACCGTCCCACCTTCAAAAACAACCACATGATCGGCATATTGTGCCACATACTCCATCTGGTGTGTAATCAATACAACCGTCAAGTGGCGCTCCTTTTGTAGACGCGCGAACAAGGTCATTAATTCTTCTTGCCCTGCCGGATCAAGTCCAGCAGTCGGCTCATCTAGGATCAACAAATCCGGCTCCATTGCAAGCACGCCAGCAATAGCGACTCGCCGCATTTGACCACCTGATAATTCAAAAGGTGAGCGTTCATCGTACTTTTCGGCCATTCCAACAGTCCGAAGTGCGCGCTTTGCAGCTGCTTCAGCTTCAGCAGCCGTCTTGCCAAAATTCTTCGGTCCAAACATCACGTCTTTTAAAACTGTTTGTTCAAATAGTTGTGCTTCTGGAAATTGAAATACCAACCCGACGTGTGCACGCATCTTATTTAGCTCTTTGGGCTTCGTCGTTGGCACAATCCGTTGCTCGGCAATTGTAATCTCACCAGCGGTTGGAATAACCAGGCCATCCAAATGCTGCACCATCGTTGATTTACCCGATCCGGTGTGACCGATCACAGCCGTAAACTTACCTTCCGGCATCGTAAAATTGACATCATGCAGTCCTTGGGTTGCGAATGGTGTATTTAATTGATACGTAAATCCTACTTGGTTGAAATTGATTGCCATAACCAATCCACCATCCCTTCTGTCGTCAAATATGACGCAGGGACGTCAATACCACGTTCCCGCAATTTTTCCTTAAGTTGCTCAGCAAATGGAACGGCTAAGCCAAACTCGCGTAGCTTATCAGCATTTGCAAAAACCTGCGCTGGTGCGCCCGTCTCAATCAAATCACCATCATTAATGACCACGACACGATCAGCACTCGCCGCTTCTTCAATATCATGTGTAATTGATAAGACGGTCAATTCATCCCCCATCCGGGTCTTCAGTTCGTGAACCAGCGCAATCATTTCACGTCGTCCCTTAGGATCTAACATGGCGGTCGCTTCATCAAGAATCAGAATTTTGGGTTGAATAGCCAGAACCGATGCAATCGCAACACGTTGCTTTTGTCCACCCGATAAACGGGCAGGTTCACGGTCTGCAAACGCTGCCATTTGGACCTCAGTCAACGCAGCTTGCACTCGCGTAATCATTTCATCACGGGCAATGCCTCGATTTTCAAGACCAAACGCCACATCATCAGCAACCGTTGCGCCAACAAATTGGTTATCAGGGTTTTGGAACACCATACCAACCATATCGCGAATGGCCCACATATTTTCTTCTGTCACTGGCGTCCCTGCAATCGTGATATCTCCTGCAGTGGGCGCCAATAGGTAATTCAGTAATTTTGCTAAGGTCGACTTACCTGACCCATTATGTCCAATAATTGCCACCCATTCGCCCTGATTAATCGTCAGCGATAAATCTTTCAACGCTGGGGTGTCACTATTAGGATATGAGTAAGTCACGTGTGACAACTCAATAATTGGCGTCATGTTTGCGCCCCCTTTTATTTTCTAATACTTACAATAATAACAAACAACCGCTTGCTTTTGTTTAGTTTGAGGATGTTTGTTTGTCGGTTACAATAGAAGACAGAGGAATACCATTATGTCTGATATTGATTTAACCAGGTCAGCCGATTATCGTAACGTGACGGACTTTTACAAGGGCAAGTCCGACGACGAAATTCGTTCTGACCTTGACCAGCGACGAGGCGAAATGATTTCAATCATGCAAAACCTCAGCCACGACTTCAACAAAGCTTCTGCCGTGCGTAACAGCAACGCCTTCGGTATGCGCAAGCTCATTTTTTTAAACCCTGAAAACCCTGCTATTCCGGACGCTCCTGAAGGCATCAAAAAATGGGACCGGCGCGGGTCATTAGGCACACAAAATTATGAGCATATTGAACATCGACGGGTCACTGATTACCAAGCTGTTTTTGACCAATTGCATGCCGACGGCTATACCATTTACGCCGTCGACAACACACCAGGTTACCAGCCGCAGTCGTTATATAACGTGAACTTCCCGGCAAAATCGGCCTTTCTTTTCGGTGAAGAACGGCTCGGCTTAGCTGATGAACTCATCGCGGCAGCCGATGCCATGATTTATATTCCACAGTACGGTAGCGTCCGTTCAATCAACGTGAGTGTCGCTCACGGAATCATCGCCGCCTTCTATGCCTCACAGCATATGTAAAAAGCTCGTCGACTAAGAAATCGACGAGCTTTTTTAGCTACAATTTACTTCTTCAAATCGTTGTAACGTGACTCGTGCTTACCGTACAAGCTACGTCCCAATGTCTTTTCAAGGAATGGCACGACCCAGTAGTCCAAACCAACCGTGCGTCCCGCACCGTTCATCAAGGCCAATGAGGCGAACGTCATCAAGATAGCAGATCCAGCAACACTTTGACCAGCAATCAACATAACCAATCCCGTCACAAAGGCGACAAATGAAGCCAATGACGTGAACAAGCCAAATGTAATCAACCAACCAACAAGTGAAGCCAAGACACCGACACCACCGTTCAAAGCAGCGCCCGCTTGAATCCACAAGATTCCGACAACAATACGAAGTGGCAATGACCACAAAACGTTACCCATACGTGACGTCCAGCCAAAGAATGGTGTACGACCGTTTGGCGTACGGAAGAATTCGTCCATCATGTAGTGGAAAATGTGGTAACCACTCGTGATTTGCGTAAAGAAGTACAAGTTAATCACGTGCTTGAACATGTTGGCAAAGAATCCCGTTAGTGGAATACCATTCTTACCAAACTTCATGCTACCGAATTGTTCCGCAATACCCACTGTGTAGTGGGCACCGATTGAAACGGCATATCCTTGGTAGTGACCCTTAAAGGCCTTACGTGAACCCTTACCAGTCAAGTCATACACAATGTTAGGTACGGCCGTGTTCGCAGCTGATTCACCACCCTCAACCGTTTGTGGTGTCCAACCTGAACGTGGGTTGTCCGCAACCGTACGGGCAGGCTCTTGATAAGCGGCGACGTCACCAACGACATAGATATCTTCTTCGCCCTTTGCGCGTGAGTAATCATCCGCCATAAAGCGACCAGCAGGTCCTTGTTCCAAGCCCCAAAGTGAGCCTTGTTCCTTCGCCTTAACACCAGCCGTCCAAACCAATGTTTCAGTTGGAACTTCTGTACCGTCCTTCAAGACAGCCGCGCTTTCCTTAACTTCAACAACACCAGCAGACTTACGCAAGTTAATACCATGATTAATCATGTATTGCTCACCCTTGTCAGCCAACTTACGATTTGCAAGCATGTTCAAAATTGTTGGTGCTGCTTCGATAACATCAATCTTAATTTCTGATTCATCCAAGTTGTTAGCTTCGGCTAATTCGCGACGCTGTTCAATCAACTCACCTGCCAATTCAACACCCGTGAATCCAGAACCAACCACTGCGATACGCAATTTTGCTTCACGCTTGGCTGGATCCAATTCCATGGCACCTTCACGAATAACCTTTTCAATGTGGGCACGAAGCTTAACAGCTTCTTCAAATGACCACAATGTGAAGCCGTATTCTTCAACACCTGGCGTACCGAACGTGTTCGTTGTACCACCAGTTGCCAAAACCAACTTTTCATAGGCGATATCGCCTTCTGACGTCTTTACAATCTTGGCATCCTTATCGACACCTTCAAGATTAGCCGTCACAATTTTAACGTTTGGTTGACGTACGAACAATGTACGCAAGTCAAGTTGAATGTGCTTAGGCTCAACACGCTTCGTTGCAACTTCGTGCAACTCAGTCATGTACGTAAAGAATGAGTGACGATCAACCAAAACGATTTGGTAATCAGTACCCTTCAATCGCTTAGCCAATTTCCGTGCCGTGAAGACACCAGAATAACCAGCGCCGACGACAACAATGTTTTTAGTAGCCATACAAAAATCTCCTCAATAATAATCCCACTAATAAAAAATAAATCCATTAGCCATTTTAGACCTGAAAATTGAATTTGTAAACGTGTTCACTTGTTTTTTGTGCATGTTTTGTCCTATAAACAAAAGGTTTCTCGTTTCATTATAGCAATTTAAGACCGTCTGTTCGTGCATAAACGCTCAACCAAAAGTGCAATATATCGGACTTTTATACGCCCCGAAAGTGCAACAAAAAAGCCACGCCATGGCTGAACGTGACTTTCTAAATTAATTGTGTGCTGTTTAGGTCATGTAATCGTTCCTGGTATTAATCGACTAACATTCCCGCGTGAATCTTATCAATATTCCACTTAACCATATCGTAATAGGTATCTCCTGCTGTCCCCTTCTTCGCCAATGAATCGGTATAAATCTTTTCGTAGATTGGTAAGCCAGTCTCCTTTGATACCTTTTCCATTGATTTTGGTGACACTGAACTTTCAACGAACAACGACTTTACATTTGATGCCGCAATCTTGGCTAACACCTGTTTCATTTGCTCAGGGGTTCCTTGTGACTCCGTATTAATTTCCCAGATAAAGGCGGGTTGAATGCCATACGCCTTTGAGAAATACTTAAAGGCGCCTTCCGATGTCACCAACAAACGCTTTTCAACTGGTACATCAGCGAATTTGTCTTTTGCTTCGTTATGCAACGCACGTAGCTTCGCAATGTACGCATCTGAGCGCTTTTGGAAAGCTTGCGCATGTTCTGGATCCTTATCCTTCAAGACATTTGTAATTGTCTCAACGTACTTAATACCATTGTTTAAGTCCAACCAGGCGTGGGGATCCATTTCATCTTCCTTGCCCTTTGACGTCAAGAACAATGGTTCCACTAAACGTGAAGCTGAAAATACTTCTTGGTTATCCCGCTTATTAGCTGTTTTCGTGAGCTTTGAGAACCATCCGTTACCGCCCGTTTCCAAGTTAAGTCCATTGTGGAAGATCACATTAGCTTCCGTTGTCGCAGTGATATCCGCAGTCTTTGGTTCATATTCGTGCGGGTCTGTACCACGCTTAACGATACTGTAAACCGATACATCATCACCACCAACTTGTTCAACCATGTCTTCAAGGATTGAATTTGTTGTGACAACACGTAGTTCGCCACTTGCCGTAGCCGTTTGTGCATCACGATTTTGCACAAACCAAACCGTTCCCCCAATTGCAATTGCCAGCGCACCCGCTGTTAACCCAAGTTTCTTAAGCATTTTTAACCCCCATTAGTTTTGTCACAAAACCTTGCTTCGGTGACACGATAAACGACCCCAAAAAGATTAGCGCTGCCACCAACACGATAGCAGGCCCAGACGCCCAATTTAACGTGTACGACAGATATAGCCCAATCGTTGAAGCCAGCGCCCCAAGACCAGATGCCAAGACAACCATCGTGGTCAACCGGTTCGTCCAAAGAAACGCGGTAGCAGCCGGCGTAATTAACATCGCCACAATCAAGATGATACCTACCGTCTGTAGTGCCGATACCGTGACTAAAGTTAGTACAATCATCAAGCCATAATGGACATACCCTGTCTTCAAACCATATGTCTTAGCAAATGTTTCATCAAACGATGTAATCAATAATTCCTTGAAGAACAACACGATAAACAAAATCACAATTGCTAACACATTTCCAAACAAGATATGATGCAAATTCGTTGATGACTCAGCCATCGAAATCAGGATAAATCCTAAGGCAAAGAATGCCGAGAACACAATACCGATTGCCGTATCATTCTTTAACTTACTATTTGTCGCAACAAAGCCGATCAATAGCGCCGCAATGACCCCAAATGCCGAGGCACCAATCAGAAGATTAATCCCCAGCATATAAGCAACCGCAACTCCCGGTAGCACGGAGTGAGAAATCGCATCACCCATCAACGACATGCCACGTAAAATAATATAACTGCCAATAATACCTGACATAATCCCAACCATCACAGATGCTAACAACGCACTCTGCAAGAAGTTATAGTGTCCTAATGCCGTGATAAATTCACCGATACTCGTCATGATACATCCTCCGTTTCAGTGAACAGAACTGCACTCAAATCCGCTGAGAAGGCTTGTTGGATATTGGCCTTATTGTAAACGTCCGACACAGGTCCATGTGCGACAATGCCATGGTTCATAATTAGTAAGTCATCGAAATAATTCGCGACTTTGTTCAAGTCGTGATGAACAACAATAATGGTCTTACCGGCTGCGCGCCAGTCTCGTAGCACATGCATAATTTCTTCTTCCGACTTCATATCAATCCCGACGAAAGGTTCGTCTAAAATCACAACATCTGCTTGCTGAACAATGGCGCGTGCTACAAAGACACGCTGTAATTGCCCGCCGGATAATTCACCAATTTGGCGATTTCGAAACTCCGTTAGATTTACTTGTTCGAGCGCTTTCATGACATCATCACGCTCTGTTTGCCCAGGGCTTTTGAATAATCCTAGCTTGCCATAAGTGCCAGTTAGAACCACCTCAAAAACACTGATCGGAAATGTTAAATCTAGTGCTGCTCGCTGTTCGACATAAGCAATTTTCCGTCGAACACGCCGGACCGGCTGATTATCCACAAACGATTCACCCGTTCGCCGAATCAGCCCCAAAGCCCCTTTGATTAGGGTTGACTTCCCCGCGCCATTCGGGCCAATAATCCCCGTAATCTTGCCCGGGCTAAACGCGACTGACAAATCGCTAAACACCGGTGTCGATGTGTAGGCGACTGTCAGTTCCTTAATTTTTAGCATGATTGCCTCCTATGTTTGTTTTTGGTTATGCAAAATATTCTTTTCCAAAACCAACTCACTAAGAGTAACTTATCCACACGCGCTAAACAATAGTTTTTCTTAGATTGAAAAATAAATGTAATTGGATAACATCTAAATGACATGAACGCTTGTTAATAGTTAACAGGTGCAAATAAATAAGCACCTAGCTAATCCGATTGATTAGCCAAGTGCTTTGTCTGTATTTTTATTGCACATTTAATGTTGTATAAGTTGCCTTAGCCAGTTGTTGTGCCAGGTCAATACCTACCTTTTCGGAGACGTTTTGATTGCTTAAAATAGCAATAACATAGTCTGATTGTTTACTCGTAATATGACCAATTGAATTAATAATCCAGCCGTTTTCATCTGACAACCAGCCATTTTTTAATGCAACCGTGGCATCCGGCGTTAAGCCAGCTGTAATCCCCCAACTTTGATCTACCGCAACGTTATTCATTAAGCCTTGTATATACGTTCGCGAACTACCTGTTAACACCCGGCTCTGATAAAAAATATTCTTAAGCAGCGTCAGTTGATCGGTTGCTGTTGTCGTCGAGTACCCCCATGATTCACTATCCATGTGACTATGCGTCATGCCCATGCGCTTAAACAATGCATCCGGTTGCGTATTGCCCCCCTCCGTTTCAAGCAGGGCCGTCGCAGCATCATTATCACTGTCTTGAATCATTGCAGTTGCCAATTCATCTTCATAATTCGATAAACCTGTGCCATTAGCCGCATGCTGTCGTAACAAGTTAGCGAGAATTGCAACTTTCACAATACTCGCCGTTTTAAATTGTGCATTTGCATCGTTAGATAATTGGGTTGTAACGCCCGTTTTATGATCATAGACTGCAATATCAACCGGTGCATTCTGCTTATCTAAAATCCCACGCCAGGCCGTTTTTAAATTATTTGATTCGTCATTGACTACGGCAGCCTTGGTGGCTTCGAAATCGGCTATTAATTGACGTCCAGCATATTTATAGGCTAACGCTATGCCAAGCACCAACACAACGCCAACAAACAATGCCTGCGTGTAGGGTCGCTTCAAATTCGTTCGCGATGTCATGGCACACAGCACTTCCTTTCATCGTAATCGTTGCTAAATACTATTAACTAATTATTAGTATACTCAAGAAACTTAATCGAATCTTTTATAGCAGCAGTTATTGACCTAGCTAAGGTTGACTTGGTCAGAAAATTGCATAAAAAAAGACGAGATACCGGAGTATCTCGTCTTTTTAAGAAGGGACGTTAATTACTTAACAGTAACAACGGCACCAGCTTCTTCCAACTTAGCCTTCAATTCGTTAGCTTCGTCTTCTGAAACGCCTTCCTTGATAGCTGAAGGAGCGTTGTCTACCAAGTCCTTAGCTTCCTTCAAGCCCAAACCAGTTGCTTCGCGAACTGCCTTGATAACTTGAACCTTAGCTGAACCAGCTGAAGTCAACTCAACGTCAAATTCAGTCTTGGCTGCTTCGGCACCACCAGCTGCACCAGCAACTGCAACAGGGGCAGCAGCTGAAACACCAAACTCTTCTTCAATAGCTGAAACCAAGTCAGCCAAGTCCAAAATCGTAGCTTCCTTCAATGAAGCGATGATTGAATCCTTATCAAATGCCATGATAATTAATCTCCTCGTTTATTTGCCTATACGGCGATTTTAATTTGTGGGCTAAGCCCGATATAAAAGTGCGTCGCACTAAGCAAAAGCTTAGGCTTCAGCAGCTTCTTCCTTTGCGTCTGACACAGCCTTAACTGCGTAAGCAAAGTTGCGAACAGGTGCTTGCAACGTTGACAACAACATTGACAACAAACCGTCGCGGTCTGGCAAAGCTGCGTACTTGTTGATATCTTCAACAGATGCAACTTGACCGTCAACAACACCACCCTTGATTTCCAAGGCTTCGATGTTATCAGCAAACTTCTTCAAAATGCGTGAAGGAGCGATTGCGTCCTCGTTAGAGAATGCAACGGCTGAAGGTCCGACAAACAAGTCGTTCAAGTCAGTCAAATCAGCGGCTTCAACAGCACGCGTCAAGATCTTGTTCTTGATAACCTTCAACTCAACGCCTTCTGAACGCAATTCTGAACGCAAGTTGTTGGCTTGTTCAACCGTCAACCCACGCACGTCAACAACAACTGCAGATGCAGCTGACTTAAACTTGTCAGCAACTTCTGAAACTTGTTGTGCCTTCAAAGCAATAGTTGCTTCACTCATGGTAATGTTCCTCCTGTTAAGATTTTGATTCGTACCAAAAACCCCCAGCACGTACTGCACCGGGGGTCAAAAGTCGCTTACGCGTTTTTCACTTCCTCGGCGGGTTATTAAGTCTTACGACACCTGCGTCTTAGGTAGAATCGATTTATTACTCAAACTACTCTAACAGGTAGCCGAGGAAGTGTCAACATGAAAAGCTAAATTATAATCTAGAAAAATTCTAAAATTACAATGAAGCGATATCGATGTTAACAGCAGGTCCGAACGTTGAAGCGATTGATACGTGCTTTACGTATGCACCCTTAACAGCGGCAGGACGAGCCTTCAAGATAACGTCTGACAATGACTTGATGTTTCCAGCAAGCTTGTCGGCGTCAAATGATACCTTACCAACTGGTACAGCAACGTTTCCGTCACGATCAGTACGGTAAGTAACCTTACCTGACTTAGCGTCAGAAACGGCCTTTGCTACGTCAAACGTAACAGTACCCGTCTTAGGGTTAGGCATCAATCCCTTAGGACCCAATGCACGTCCAACACGACCAACTTGGGCCATCATGTCAGGCGTAGCAATGGCAACGTCAAAGTCCAACCAACCGTCAGAAATGCGTTGAACCAAGTCAGCAGCACCAACAACGTCAGCACCAGCTTCTTCAGCTTCCTTAGCCTTATCACCTTGAGCAAAGACCACAACAGTTTGGTCCTTACCAGTACCGTTAGGCAAAACAACGGCACCACGCAATTGTTGGTCTGCTTGACGAGTATCAACGTTCAAGTTGAACGCGATTTCAACAGTTGCATCAAACTTGGCAAAGTCGATGTCCTTTACCAATGCGGCAGCTTCTTCAACAGTGTACAACTTCTCACTGTCAACCTTTTCAGCGGCTGCCAAATACTTCTTACCATACTTCTTAGCCATGGTAGCTATTCCTCCTTGCAAATGCGGTCAAACGGTCATTGACCTCCCGCTTGATCATGCTTAGTTTCCTACGCGATCCGTACGGAACTCGTTAAATTAGCCTTCAACGTTGAAGCCCATTGAACGAGCAGTACCTTCGATCATGCGAACAGCTGCATCAACATCAGCTGCGTTTAGATCTTGCATCTTAGTTTCTGCAATTTCACGTACTTGTGCTGCAGTAACCGTAGCGACCTTCTTCGTGTTAGGCTCACCAGAACCCTTTTCAACACCGGCTGCCTTCTTCAACAAAACTGCTGCTGGAGGCGTCTTAGTGATGAATTCGAATGAACGATCTTCATATACAGTAATAACTACTGGGATCAACAAACCACCTTGGTCGGCAGTGCGAGCGTTAAACTCCTTTGCGAATCCCATGATGTTAACACCAGCTTGACCCAAAGCAGGTCCAACTGGAGGTGCAGGGGTAGCCTTACCGGCTGGAATCTGCAACTTAACAATGCTTGAAACTTTCTTAGCCACGATTGTTTCCTCCTTCGTGTTTGTGGTGTAATGGCGCGTTTCGATTTACGCCTCCCACATATGCGTGTCACCACACATACCAGATTATAATAACAAAACACCTGACTTTTGACAAGCCAGGTGTTCAATAAAAATTCACTTTTTTATGGAAATGACTTTATAGTACTGACTCAACGTCGTTAAATGAGATTTCCGTTGGTGTTTCACGACCCAAGAAGTCAACCAAAACAGTCACTTCTTGCTTGTCGTTATCGATAGCCGTTACTTCACCTTGCATACCAGAGAATGACCCAGCGACAATCTTCACTGATTCACCAACTTCAACATTCAAGTCGGCAACCTTACGCTCAACAATGTTCATGCGAGCCAACATGTCATCAACTTCATCAGGCAACAATGACACAGGCTTTGATCCACCACCGTGTGAACCCAAGAAACCAGTTACACCTGGTGTGTTTCGAACAACATACCACGCTTCGTCGGTCATAATCATCTCAACCAAGGCGTAACCAGGGAAGTCGTTTTCCTTAACAATCTTCGTCTCGCCATCCTTTTCAACTTCAACTTCTTGCTCTGGCACGATAACGCGGAAAATGTAGTCCGTCATCCCCATCGTCTCAATACGTGACTCGAGGTTCGCCTTAACCTTGTTTTCGTATCCTGCATAAGTGTGCAAGACGTACCATTGCTTATCGTATGACTCAACTGCCATGATTGCCTCCTTAGGTCGTGCCTGTAATTTTTGTAAATTAAAAACCCTCAAGATTGAGGGTTTATTAGTCGCTTTTCAATGTCCTTATTATATCGCAATAAGCTTACTTAGACAACCAAGTAACCCCTTGTTCAAAGACCCAGTCAGCGCCACCAAACAAAATGGCGAAGAACAAACCAGTCATCAAAACAATTGATGTGTCTCGAACATTTTCACTAAACGTAGGCCAAGTGACCTTGCGCATTTCAGCGACAACGCTTGCTAAAAACTTCATCAGTATGTACTCCTGTTTCCAGAGTGGGTCGACCCAACTCTGTTCTTACATCGTCTCACGGTGCAGCGTGTGTTGCCCGCAGAACTTGCAAAACTTCATAACTTCAAGACGCTCAAGACGGTTGGGCTTCTTCGTTACCATGTAGTTTCGTGATCCGCAGACACTGCACGCTAATGCGACTTTCTTCGCTGCCATAATCGTGTCTCCGCTCTTTTAAAATTCTCTGATATAGTAGTTTCAGTTTACCACGAATGCCCTTATTCAGCTACCTTTCGCCTCAGCTTGGTAGATTTTCTTCAAATTTTTTCGCGTTGCATAACACCAAGAACGTGACCGTTCGAGTTGGGACGCACACTCATTGATGTCGTATCCTGCCGCGAGCAACAAGACGAATTCCCGTTCCTTTACACCTAAATTCGACATCAAATCAGCAAGGGTCGCCGTGGCCTCACTAGGTGGTGCAATTTGCGCACTCTGTACATACGTCGACACACATGTTTCATTCAGCGAAACACCTTCCACTGACTCGTACCGATACGACTCCCGCCACAACTGGACAATCCGGTGCCGTAACGCTTGATTGTAGTAACGCGTCAACGCACCCCAATGCGTTGCTTTTAGCTTGCACAATGTTTGGTACAACACTAACCGGCTCTCCTGCTCCCAATCGTACTGTTGCGTCTGGAGACGATGATCACGATATAACGACCATACTAACCCCCGAAACGCCTCAAAAATATCCTGAAAAGCAGCTTCATCCCCCGCTTGTGCCGCTTGAATTAACTGCATTGCCTTTTGGTTCGTCATCTTGTTTTACCCTCCTCCGGCTTGCTACCAGTGTGCGTGGATTCGAGTTCAAGACGAAAAAAATGCACAATAACCAGCATCAAGTTACCGGTTATTGTGCATTTTTTCATGAGGTTATAGCGGGTTACGACTACTAAACGCTTGATAAATTAACAAGCTAGCTGCAACCGACGCATTCAAACTTTGGACGTGACCAACCATTGGAATCGTCAGCGTTTCATCCACTGTCTTCTTCAACAACGGTGAAATTCCCTTACCCTCATTACCAATGATTAAAGCAGTTGGACCAGCGGCATCCCAGCGACGGTAATCCTTACCATCCATGTCTGTACCAAAGACCCACAACCCACGTTCCTTAAGTTGTTCAACCGTTTGTACTAAGTTCGTCACACGTGCAACAGGCACGTGTTCAATTGCCCCGGTTGACGTTTTCGCAACAACTGATGTCAATTGTACCGCCCGGCGCTTAGGAATAATAATGCCATGCACCCCTGCTGCATCAGCCGTACGCAAAATTGACCCTAAGTTGTGTGGGTCCTCAATTGAATCCAACACCAAGAAAAATGGTGCTTCTGATTTTTCAGCTGCCTTCGCAAACAAATCGTCAATTGTTGCATATGCATAGGCCGCAATTGATAACACCACACCTTGGTGATTTTGACCATTCGTCAATTCATCTAGCTTAGCTTTCGGCGCATCTTGAATAATTAAGCCTCGCTTTTTTGCTAACGCCATCACTTCATTGCGAATCTTGTCAGCCAAACCGCTTTGTAGCCAAACTTTGTTAATTTCTGTTTCACCCTTCAACGCCTCAACCGACGCGTGGTGGCCAAAAACGAACTCAGTTTGTGTCGTCTCCTCGGCGACTTCAGCTTCTGTTCGCATCTCGCGCTTCTGGCGTGGTTGGCGATCGCGATCGTTGAAACGACGGTCGGCACCGCGACGATTGTTTGGTCGTTCTTGACGTCCGCCGCGATCACGGCCGTTACGATTATTTGTTTGTTGTGCCATTTGCTCTCGTTCGCCCACTTTCTACTTGTTCATATACCCAAGCCACAATCTCATCTAGACGTGCTGTTTGATTGCTAGCTGCCAAAAAGCCAATTAACGCTTCAAACCCAGTCGAAATACGATATGTCACAACATCTGTATTCTTCGCCTTTGTATGTGAATTGGCATTGCGTCCACGCTTAAAGTACACCATTTCTTCTTCAGTCAACAAATCTTCCGCTTCCATCAAGGCGTACAAAGCAGCGTGCGCTTTAGCAGACACGTAGTTCTTTGATTCACGTTGCAAGCGGGCCGGCTTCGTAATCCCTTTAGCCAACAAATGTTGACGGATGTATACTTCGTACACCGCATCCCCATAATAGGCCAAATCCAAGCCGTTTAATTGCTCATAATTAATCTTCTCATTCATGCTTACTATAATAACAGAAAAACCGGGCCAATGACCCGGTTTAACAAATTATGCTTATGCTTCAACCACATGACGAACAAATGGATCATCTGACAAACCAGCTTGCAAGATAACATCTGCCCACGCCTTTGCCGAATGTAAACTATGATCTTTAAAGTTACCGCACTCTCGAATGGTCGTGGCTGGGACATCATCCCACGTAATGTCATCACGAATCTTGCGCAACACGCGAGTAAATGTTTCGGCTAGCTGCGTTGGCGTGTACGACTGCCAACTAATGATATGGAAGCCTGTACGACATCCAAACGGTGAAATATCAATGATGCCATCTAGTTCATCGCGAACCAAACTCGCAAACAAGTGTTCCAATGTATGAATACCAGCCGTCTCAATTGACGTCTCATTAGGTTGGACCAAGCGCAAATCATAATTGGCAATCGTACCGCCTTGAGGTCCCTGCTCTTCTGCAATTAAACGCACGTATGGTGCCTTAACTTGTGTGTGATCTAATGTAAAACTTTCAACTTCTGCCATAATTAATTACCCTCCACATAACTAAGCGGCTTTTGTACCTCAACCTTGGTGCCGTGGTACTTAGCCTTAATCCATTTTTGTTCTGATGCATCGTGATACAACTTGACCAACTTTTGATAGGTCTTATTTTTAGCCTCCGACTGACGCGTTGCTAAGATATTAATATTCGCCTTCGTGCTGGTGTTAATTGACTCGCGATAAATCGAATCATGTAACACATTCAACCCACCGGCTTGTGAGACGGAATTAGAAATCAGCACCGCCGCGACCGCTTTGTCTTTCAACACGGCAACCCCAGTCGTGTCATCAATTTCCTTGAATTGAAAATGATGGGGATTGGTCGCGATATCGGTCACCCCTGAAAGTGCTGAGAAATCAGACTTCAAGGTGATTAATCCCGCCCTGGCCAATAATTTCAACCCACGGGCCGCGTCCGCATTATCACGTGCAATGGCAATCGTTGCGCCATTCGGAATGTCCGCCACCTTCTTGTATCGATGTGAATACACACCCATCGGCTCAATATACGTCGTTCCTAACGCAGCCAGCTTCGCGGTATTAGTTTCCTTATTGAAGGCTTGAAAATAGCTATACGATTGGAACGCATTGACATCAACTTCACCTGAAGCAGTGGCTCGATTCAAGGTTGCACCATCGGTAAATTCTTTCACTTTAATTTGCAAGTCTGCTTTTTTCGCCGCTGGCGACTTCGCAATATGCCGCCAAATATCTGCATCAGAGGTGACAGATCCAACCGTTACCTTTTCAGCCGCATGTGCTGCGGTTGTGCCTGCCAGGACGCCTAAACTAACCGCCGCCAAACCTGCCACGATGGTTAACCCAACTTTATTTGTCATCAGCCTACCCCCACACTTCTTCGGCAATTTGCTTGATAAACCCTAACTTCGCCCATTGTTCATCTGGCGTCAGTGCATTACCTTCTTCCGTTGAGGCAAAACCACATTGCGTCGAAAGCGCCAAATTTTCAAGTGGTACAAATTGCGTGGCCTCCTGAATTCTCGCCTTAATATCCGTCGCTGCTTCCAGTTTTGGTGACTTACTTGTGACTAGCCCTAACACTAATGTCACATCAGATCGATTAGCCCAAATCGTCGTCAACGGTGTGAAATCGCCAGAACGCGCGTCATCGTACTCCAAGAAGTACGTGTCGTAATGCAATTGACCCAGGTATTCCGCCACTGGCGCATACCCACCTTCAAACAAGTAAGTTGACTTAAAATTACCGCGACAAATGTGCGTCGAAATTTTGAAATCATCAGGCAAGCCATCTAACGCCTTGTTAATGACATACACACTGTCGGCTGCAATCTTTTCATACTTTGCCCGTTCAGTTGGATTGGTGGCGAATTCGTTCAATTTGCTAATCAAAAACGCCCAGGTGGTATCGTCTAATTGCACATAACGTGATCCTAAATCGTAGTAATGTTGCAACGTTTCATGATAGGCCAATGCCAAATCATCCAAGTAGTCATCCCAAGTATCATAAAATGACAAGGCATTATCTGAACGGCCATCACGGAATAACAACGTTGGCGCCGGAATGGTTGACTTCAGCTCAGTTCCTGCCGGTGCGACTGATTGTAAATACGCAAAATCAGCAAAGAATGGGTGATCCGGATTAAAGGCAATCTTGCCAGTCAACCGAACATTATCCGTACGAGTCTTCTCGCCGTGGAACTTATAGGAATCTTCTTGTACATATCGTTCAACACCGGTCAAACCCCACAAAAAGTCCAAGTGCCACCACGACCGTGCAAATTCACCATCCGTTACATCTTTCAAACCAACTTCATGCTGGTGAATAACCAAATCGTGAATTTCATCATGTTGAATCTTTACCAAAGCATCCTGTGTGATTTCACCAGCTGCGAAGGCTGCTCGGGCTTGCTTTAGCGTTGCTGGCCGCAAATATGAACCAACTTGATCAAAATGGTAACGTTGCTTAGTTGCTGTTGTCATAATTATTCTTCTCCTAAATATGAAAAGGCATTCGCCAAATCGGCAATGATGTCTGTAATGCTTTCGAGTCCCACTGAATAGCGCAATAAGCCCGGGGTAATACCACTAGCTACTTGTTCAGCTGCCGACAATTCCGCATGGGACATTTTTGGTGGATAGCTGATAATACTTTCCACGCCACCTAAACTGACTGAGTAAATTGGAATGGTGAGATGATTGACCAACTGCCGGGCGTGTTCGATTGACCCAACATCAAATGACAGCACCGCCCCACCATTCTTAGCTTGCGTTAATTGCACCTGATAGTTGGGATGCGTCGATAAGCCTGGGTAATACACGGCATCTACTTGCGGTTGCTCAGCTAACCACTTGGCCAGCTCAGTTGCATTAGCACTCGCTTGCGCCATCCGCACTCCCAGTGTTTTCATTCCCCGCAAAAGTAACCAACTATCTAGAACACCCAGGGTGGCACCAACTGCATTTTGAATGAAATAAATTTGCTCAGCTAAATCATCTCGTTTCGTCACCGCCGCGCCAGCTACAATGTCCGAATGTCCTGCCAAAAACTTGGTAGCTGAATGCACAACGATATCAACGCCGAAATCTAGTGGCTTCTGTAAAGCAGGTGACATAAAGGTATTGTCCGCAATCGTTAAAAGGTCATGCGCTTTTGCAATTGCGACAATCCCTGCAATATCGGTCACTGACAGCGTTGGATTGGAAGGCGTTTCAATATAAATTGCCTTTGTATTTGGCAAAATTGCATCCGCAACATCCGCTAACTCACCACAATCAACAAATGTATGTGTGATACCAAATCGTGATAACACATCCGTTAAGACGCGAAACGTGCCACCATACACATGCGACGTCACCACGATATGGTCACCAGCTGAGAAGGTCATGAGCACACTACTAATGGCTGCCATCCCCGAACTAAAGAGATAACCATGTGTCGCATGTTCCAAAGCAGCTACTGCCTTCTCCGCTGCCAATCGGGTTGGATTACCGCTTCTGGCGTAATCAAACTCACCTAAGTTATCAAAATCCGTTTGGGCAAACGTCGCTGATAATTGAATCGGTGTATTAACCGCCCCTGTCAGTTGATCATGCGTCGTTGTCACTTGTAAAATCTTTGTCAAATCATCCATGCCAATTTCTCCATCTGTTTGCGCTACGAGTGTCAATTTCGTCGCATCACATTCGACTTTGGCCTAATCCCTCACCGACAACAAGACATCGGTGAATCGTCACGCATAATACTTGCATCGTCTGTCCTCCACATTTAAGTTTTGCCGTAAAAAAAACGTCCCGTAGCTACAATTAGCTACGGGACGTTGACACGTGTTACCACCCGGGTTTAGTTATTCCCATATGAAATAACCCTCTTTCAATACGGTCCTATTTTGGACGATATCTAAGCGCAATAACGGGCGCACCCGAATGACGCTAACACGGTTTGCTCACGTCATTCCAACTCCAAGACCATTTTCCAATTCTTCAGTTGATTAGCTCGCACCACACGCTAACTCTCTGGGCAACCGTTAAAAAGTACTTATCTCTTCTTAGTCGATATCATTATCATAACACTGCATTAGAAAACGTCAATACTTTAATTAGAATTAAATTAGAGTTAATTCTAGAAATAAATTAATTAGCGCCGATAGTTAAGTTATAAACGTCAATTATACCTTAGCGACATTTTTTAAAAACCATTAACAAACGCCCATTCAAAGGCGCAAAGCCTTAATTCAGGCGCATTAAATTCCCGAATGCGGTACAACCAAATAGGTAGATTGTTCACTTTTTAACTTCTAATAAAGTATAATAAAAGACATAGAATTGAGCTGATTCCTAAATAAATCTCACAATCAATAACTAATAATGTTCTCAACAAGCATTGTTTAAACCTTTCAAATCATTTCTACATCCAAAGCTTTGGCACCCCGTTCTCCACGGGGTGCCTTTTTTTGTCAGTGTCACGGCTTACCAGTCACGCCTGTTGCTCGTCGCACCGCGACGCCCCCCTCAAACACAAAAAGAAATCCCCAGAAACAAAATCACTTGTCTCTGGGGATTTCTATTACTTATTAATCAATCATGTATAAATGTTTGATTAGGCACGACGCCAACGTGTTCCTTGTGGCGTATCTTCTAGGATAATACCACGTGAAGCCAATTCATCACGGATTTCGTCTGAACGAGCAAAGTTTGACGTCTCACGGGCAGCATCACGTTCCTTGATCAATGCATCAACATCTGCATCCAACAAAGGCGCTTGCTCCAAACCATCAACACCAAACACGTTCATCAAGTCCTTGATTTGCTTCAAAACAAAGTTGACCGTGTCAGTCTTAACTTCTTCAGCTTGTGAGTACAAGTTGGCCAATTCAATCAACTCATAAACCGCAGTCATCGCGTTTTGTGCGTTGAAGTCATCGTCCATAGCCTCAACAAAGGCATCAACCTTTTCTTGCGCCTTTGCTTCGATATCAGCATCTGCACCGGCAACTGCTGATCCCAAACGGAATTGCAAGTTACGGTAACCAGTGCGGATACGCTCCAAGTTGCGGGCGGCCAAGTCCATGTTCTTTTGTGAGTAGGCAATTGGACGACGGTATTGTGTCGTAGCCATGAAGAAACGCAAAACCATTGGATCATCGATTTGTTGCAACAATTCGTGCACAGTCGTGAAGTTTCCCAATGACTTTGACATCTTTTCGTTTTCATCACCAACCGTAACGAAACCGTTGTGCAACCACTTCTCAACGAACTTTTCACCCGTGTGAGCTTCAGTTTGTGCGATTTCATTTGTGTGGTGTGGGAAAGCCAAATCGATTCCACCACCGTGGATGTCCAAGTGGTTTCCCAAGTACTTCGTTGACATCACTGAGCACTCAATGTGCCAACCAGGACGTCCCTTACCCCAAGGTGAGTTCCAGGCAATTGCACCATCGCCATTCTCACCCTTCCAGACTGCGAAGTCCATTGGGTCTTCCTTACGAGCCAATTCGCCATCATCCAAACGACCAGCAGCGTTTGATTCCATTTCAGCCAAGTCTTGGTGGGCCAAAATACCGTAACCCTTAAACTTCTTGGCACGGAAGTAAACGTCACCTTCTGATTCGTAAGCGTAACCCTTCTTAATCAAATCCTCAACGAATTCGATAATCTCTGGGATGTGCTCCGTTGCACGTGGACGAACAGTGGCAGGCTTAATGTTCAATGGTGCCGTATCTTCGTTAAAGGCATCAATGTACTTATCAGCCAATTCTGGTACGGTGATACCTTGCTCGCTAGCTGCAGCAATCATCTTGTCGTCAACGTCCGTGAAGTTTGACACATAGTTCACTTCGTATCCACGGTACTCGAAGTAACGGCGGATCGTGTCGAATGCAATCGCTGAACGTGCATTACCGATGTGAATGTAGTTATAAACAGTTGGTCCGCAGACATACATATTGATCGTCTTTTCATTGATGGGCGTAAAAGTTTCCTTTTCCAAGCTCATCGTGTTGAAGGTCTTCATCATTTTTGCATGCTCCTTTAATTTAATAAGTTAATTTTAGCATATGACTTCAAATACTCTAAGCATTTACACTCGCATCCGTTATTCAGGATTCATTTCAATCAACAAGTCGCCACCGGCCACAACTTCACCGTCGGCCACATGCACAAATTTAACCGTGCCATCAAACGGCGCTTGTACCGTCGTTTCCATCTTCATAGCTTCTGTGACAATTAGCACATCCCCTTGCTTAACAGCCTGGCCATTCTCAACGTGAACAGACAAGACATTTCCAGCCATGGTTGCACCAATTTCACTTGGGTTCGTTGGCTCAGCCTTACGTCGTTGTACTGTTGTCACTTGGGCTGATTCATCTTGCACTGAAATCTCAACCGGTGTGCCATTCACATCAAAGTACATCGTCCGACGACCATCTGGGTTGATATCACCGATTTGTTGCAATTGGAAAATCACTGTTTGACCCGGTGCCAACGCAACGTCGACCCGTTCACCCACTCGCATACCTTGGAAGAACGTTGGTGTATCTAATACAGTCATCGGACCAAACTTACCTTGGTTTGTCACATAATCCTTAAAGACTTGCGGATAAATGATGTATGAAATCACTTCTTCCGGCGTTGCGACGCGCCCTAAAATACCATCTACCGTGACCTGCATCGCATCAAAATCAGCTGCCGGCGTTAATGACCCAGGCCGAACTGTCAAAGCTGGACGTCCCTTTAAAATCACCCGTTGCAAGTCTGCTGGGAAACCACCAACTGGTTGACCCAAGTTTCCAGCAAAGAAATCAACGACCGATTGTGGGAAGTCCATCGTCATGCCATCTGACAACACCTTCTCCGGCGTCAAATCATTTTGCACCATGAATAGCGCCATGTCACCGACAACCTTTGATGATGGGGTTACCTTGATGATATCCCCAAACATTTGGTTAACCGTTGCATACATTTGCTTCACATCATCCCAACGGTCACCTAATCGCAACGCTTGCGCTTGTTGCTGCAAGTTAGAGTATTGCCCACCTGGCATTTCAACTTCAAAGATATCCGTTTGTGCCCCAACCATCTTGCTCATAAATTGACTATACTGTGGTCGAATTTCCGCCCAGTAACTATTTACGTGCTCAACTGCTGTCATATTCAACTCAGGTTGACGCTTATTACCGCTTAATGCGTAATACGTCGCACCCATTGAGGGCTGTGACATCGTCCCTGACAAGGCTGATTGCGCCACATCAATCACGTCGACGCCCGCATCAACAGCCCGGGCATACGTATAAACACCGTTACCCGTTGTATCGTGGGTGTGCAAATGAATTGGCATATCAACCGCATCCTTCAACGCACTCACTAATTCATAAGCAGCTTCCGGCTTCAGCAAACCAGCCATGTCCTTAATCGCCAACATGTGCGCCCCAGTTGCCTGAATTTCCTTGGCAAATTGCACATAGTAATCCCGGGTATACTTTGTCCGGTTTGGATCTAAGATGTCACCCGTGTACGCCATAGCGACTTCAGCAATCTTGTTATTGTCGCGCACATATTGAATACTCTTCTCCATTTGTGGCAACCAATTCAAACTATCAAAAATACGGAACACATCCATCCCGTTTTGGGCAGCCAGCTTAATGAATTCTTCTAAGACATTATCGGGGTAATTTTGATAACCAACTGCGTTTGAACCACGGAATAACATTTGTGTCAGCGTCCGTGGCATCTTTTCACGCAAAGCACGCAGACGCTCCCATGGATCCTCACCCAAGAATCGGAACGCCGTATCAAACGTGGCACCACCCCACATCTCGTTGGAGAACAAGTTTGGCATAGCTACCTGAGTCTCATCCGCAATTGCCAACATATCTTTCGTTCGCATCCGGGTAGCAAACAACGACTGGTGTGCATCACGCATCGTCGTATCCGTTAGCAATACCTTATCTTGCGTCTTTACCCATTCAGCAACGGCATCAGGGCCTTGTGCATCAAGAATATCCTTCGCCGTCACCAAATCAGTTGGCAAGACCAAATCAGTATTCGCCTTGAATTGTAGTGGCTCATGCAACTTTGGATAGTCATAATCAACTCCAGGGAAACCATTGACCGTAATTTCACTGACATACTGAATCAATTTGCGGTCGTCTTGCTTTTCGATTGAAATATCGAAAAGTTCTGGGTGTTGATCAACGAACGTTGTTGGCGCATTGGCCGCTCGGAACAAGGGGTGTGCATAGACCTTCTTCAAGAACGGAATATTTGTTTTAACCCCACGAATCTCAAATTCATCCAACGCTCGGCGCATTTTATCAACCGCTTCTGAAAACGTTGCCGCGTGTGAAATAACCTTGGTTAACAAAGAATCAAAGTAAGGCGTAACTACCGAACCAACTTCCACACTACCAGAATCCAGACGAATCCCGGTTCCACCAGGTGAGCGATACCATTCAATACGTCCTGAATCAGGCATAAATTGGTTCATCGGATCTTCCGTCGTAATACGTGATTGAATTGCCACACCCATTGCCTGCAAATCTGCCTGATGTGGGATTTGCAACGGATCGTCGTGTAACCCAATGCCTTGGGCAATCAACAATTGCGACTTCACGATATCAACACCGGTAACCTCTTCCGTAACCGTGTGCTCAACTTGGACACGAGGATTCACTTCAATAAAGTAGAAATCATCCCCATCCACCAGAAATTCCACAGTACCGGCACTTTGATAACCGACACTTTGCATCAAGGCAACCGCCGCGGCTTGAATTCGCGCACGCATGTCCTTTGAAACAGAAACTGCTGGGGCATATTCAATAATCTTTTGGTGACGTCGTTGAATTGATGAGTCACGCTCAAACAAGTGCATGACTTCCCCTTGTTCGTCGGCCAAGATTTGAATTTCGACGTGCTTAGGATCTTGCAAGTACTTCTCTAGATAGACATCTGATTTACCAAAGCTGGCCTTAGCTTCCGATGCAGCACGTTCAAATGCTTCACGCAATTCTGCTTCATGATTAACCACACGCATCCCACGGCCACCGCCACCGGCTGCTGATTTCACAAAGACTGGGAAGCCGTTTTCATGACCGAACGCAATTGCTTCCTCAAGCGTTTCAACCGGGTGGTCAGTTCCCGGCACGGTTGGAACACCCGCAGCAATCGCCGCTTGTTTCGCAAGAATCTTGTCACCAAAAATCTCCAAGTGCTTAACCTTTGGCCCAACGAACTTGATGCCAGCTGCTTCAACCTTAGCAGCAAACTCAGCATTTTCAGATAGGAACCCATAGCCTGGGTGGATTGCATCTGCTCCCGTTTCTTTCGCAATTCGCAAAATATCATCAATATCTAAGTACGCTGCGATAGGGGCCTTGCCCTCCCCCACTTGATAGGCTTCGTCAGCCCGGAAACGGTGCTTGGCAAATTCATCTTCCTTTGCAAAGATACCCACCGTTTGCATGCCCAATTCACTAGCTGCACGCATCAAACGGATAGCAATCTCACCACGATTTGCGACTAATAATTTTTTCATTCAATATCCCTCAATACCTTTACTTCATGAAGTTTGTGAGCGCATCAGCCGTCACGGCTTGCAGAATCTCAGCCGAACGTTGCATTTGCGCTTGTTCAGCTGGTGATAAAGCCGCCGCAATGACGGTTTTTGCGCCATCCCCGTTAATAACCGCTGGGCTACCAATGTACATATCTGACAAACCATAGTGGCCACTCATCCATGCACTAACCGGCAACACCATGTTTTCATCTCGCAATATCGCACGGACAATGCGTGCCAAGGCTGTCGCAACGCCATAAAACGTTGCCCCTTTGCGGCCAATAATGGCCCCGCCTTTCTTTGTTGTTGCTTCCATTAATTCTACCAAGTCTTGGGCAGAATTTCCGTACTTTTTATTAAAGTCGTTTAATGATTGTCCGCCAATTTGCGCCTCATCAAAATTTGCAAACGCCGAATCACCGTGTTCG
Source organism: Weissella sp. MSCH1 (assembly GCF_045799135.1). Classification (NCBI taxonomy): domain Bacteria; kingdom Bacillati; phylum Bacillota; class Bacilli; order Lactobacillales; family Lactobacillaceae; genus Weissella; species Weissella sp. MSCH1. The sequence continues at coordinate 49,569 of NZ_JBJMBA010000042.1, forward strand.
CCTAAGACTAAGACGTCGATTGCGGACGGCGCTACACCGTACTGTTCAGCCAACGCAACTTGTAACCGTGCGGTATCCAAAGCTGTCCCCGTCCCAATCACACGATGTTCAGGGAAACCCGAAAATTGTTGGACCGCTAACGTGATGATATCAACTGGGTTCGTCGCGACCACAAAGATACCTGCAAAACCTTCGGCCATGACGTTATCGACGACCTGTTTCACAATCGTCAAATTCTTGTCAATCAACTCGAGACGTGTCTGTCCCGGTTTACGGCCAACACCTGCTGTAATCACAACAATATCTGCATCAGCAACCACTTGATAATTATGACCACCCGTCACTTGCTTTGGATACGTCCAAGGCGCCGCATCTTCTAAATCTAAGGCATCCCCCGTGGCATAATCCTTCGCCACATCCACAATGGCTAACTCTTCAGCAACCCCTTGTTGCATCAACGCATAACTAAAGGCAGATCCAACCATACCGTCGCCAACCAGCACGACCTTTTGATGATGTTTTTGCGTCATCTTAAAATTCCTCTTTACCGAAAAGAGATGACCCAATTCTTGCGAACCGAGTCATCTCTGTTATTTTTTCTGTTTAACTCAAACGAAGTGGTTTACCACATCCCAAGCAACTTCATCCACAAACTACCAACACCAATCCAAATGACGATGTAAACCAAGCCCAAGATGAAGTTCATTCGCCACCATTCACCTTGCTTGACGTAACCAGCGCCGAACAAGATAGGTGCAGGACCTGAAGAATAGTGCGTCGTTGAGGCCATCAAGTTTCCGAAGAATCCAAGCATCAACGCTGCCAACAAAGCTGGCACGTGAGCAGCAATCGCTACGGCCAAGAAGGCGGCGTACATAGCTGAAACGTGGGCCGTTGATGAGGCGAAGAAGTAGTGGCTGTAGAAGTATGCAACAAGCAAAACAATCAACACTACGAACCAGTTCAAGCCACCCAAGCTAGCCCCGATGGTCTTTGACAACCAAGGGATAAAGCCTAGGGCATTCAATTGACTCGCCATCATGACCAAAACTGAGAACCAGAACAATGTGTTCCAAGCGCCCGTTTCCTTTAGAATGTCATTCCATGACAAGACACCAGCAATCAACAAGAAACCAATAACCAAGAAACCGGTTGTCGTTGAGTCAATCCCAATGAATGAGCCCAAAATCCACAATGCCAAGGCAATGACGAAACCAACAATCATCATGATTTCTGGCTTCGAAATCTTACCCATTTCGTGCAACTCGCCGGCTGCCCAATCCTTGGCATCTGGCGTTTCCTTAACTTCAGGGGCATACATCTTGTAAATCAAGAATGGCACGATAATCAATGACAAAATACCAGGCACCAAAGCTGCCAAGAACCAGTTCATCCAAGTAATATCAACACCTTGTTTTGCCGCGAAGGCTTGCGCAATTGGGTTACCCGCCATGGCCGTCAAGAACATGGCGGCCGTAATAGCGTTAGCGTGGAATTCCGTAAAGATCAAGAATGAACCAATCTTACGTTCCGTACCCTTTTCAGGATCCGAACCAAACGTTTGGGCCAATGACTTAATGATTGGGAACATCACCCCACCAGCACGGGCCGTATTTGAAGGCGTTCCAGGAGCAACAACCAAGTCAACCGCAGACAAAGCATATGCCAACCCTAGCGTCTTTTTACCAAAAGCTCGTACGAAGATCAACGCAATGCGCCGTCCCAAACCAGTCTTGATAAACCCACGTGAGATGAAGAAGGCCATCACAATCAACCAAATTGAGCCATTTCCAAATCCCACGATAGCTGTGTCCATTGGGACCGTACCCGTCAACACAACCGCAACGAACCCTACCAGAGCGACACCACCGAGTGGCAATGGCTTAGTTACCAGCCCAACAATCGTGGCCACGAAAATCGCAAACATGTGCCACGCACTAATTGACATCCCGTCTGGGCGCACACTGGCCAAGAACCACAGTACTAACCCAACTACCAAAGGCGCAATGAATTTCTTATAATCCACTTTTTCCAAAGAATTCATGAGAAATTTCCTATCTATATTTTCTATGCTATTTACAAACCAAGGACGTACTTAGCCGCTTGCTTACCAGCTTGACGACCAAACACCACCGTTTCAGCAATTGAATTACCACCGATACGGTTATTACCGTGCAAACCACCCGTTACTTCACCGGCGGCATACAAGCCAGTCACTGGCTCGCCAGCTTCCGTCACAACCTCAGTCAACGTGTTAATTTTGATGCCGCCCATCGTGTAGTGGATAGCTGGCTTAATGTGAATGGCGTAGAATGGTGCCGTGGCAATCCCACGATCCATCGCCGTGTTACGACCAAACTCTGCATCTTCACCAGCAGCTTGGAACTCATTCCACTTGGCAACGGTTGCGGCCAAGTTGTCAGCGTCCAAGTTAGCCGTTTCAGCCAACTCAGCCAATGTTGCACCTTCCATCACCAAGCCCATGGCGTGGTAGAAGTTAATGGCTGGGAACGCATCGCGAATACCTTGATCCAAAATCAACGTTGCCCCGTCTTCATGCAAATCGTTAATCGCAGCTGTCGCCTTATCACGCGTCGTCATTTCGTTCACGAAACGTTGACCAGCCCGGTTAACCAAGATGGCACCTTCACCACGCACACCTTCACCAATCAAGTACACGTGATCTGTGTCTTGTTGCGCAGTTGGGTGAATTTGAATCTTGCTCATATCAACCAACGTACCACCAACGGCCGTCGCCAACTTCATCCCGTCACCAGTTGCACCGGGGTGATTAGTCGTCTTCAAGTCCAACACTTCAGGTGCGTATTCAGCCAACATCTCCTTGTTTTGTGCGAAACCACCAGCCGCAATCAAAACTGCCTTGGCGTTAACTGTGCGCTCACCGATTTGGTCATGCTTAATCTTCAAACCAGTAATCGTGTCATCCGTCTTAACCAATTCCAAGACTTCAGTACCGGCAAACAATGGAATTTGCTTAAAGGCTAATTGCTTTTGCAAACCCTTCACCAAGTAACCACCAACCGCTGACTTATCGCCAGGACGGTGTGCACGCTTTTGCGTCATCCCACCAGTTGACGTCAAATCAGTTAAGTTGATGTTGTGGTTGTACAACCAGTCAACGGCTGACTCAGAGTGCGTCACAAAGTACTGCAACAATTCCTTGTCATTGGCACCGCCACCACCTTTAAGCGTATCTTCATAGAATGATTCTTGTGAATCAATCACCCCATGATCAAGTTGAACAAACGTTTCAACCGCGTTCATTCCTGATGACGCACGGTTCGAGTTACCACCAAGTGCTTCCAACTTTTCAAAGATGGCCACATTCAAGCCCAACTCTTGTGCTTGAATCGCAGCAGTCATACCAGCGGCACCTGAACCAATAACGACGAAATCGTAGCTATCTTGCAAGTCAGCAATATTTGCCTTGGGGAAAATAAACTTAGCCATGTTTTTACTCCTTGTTTGAACGCTCAAGGTTCGTCATTGCCATGAAGTCCATCCACTCGTCGTATTGTTCTTCAGTCAAATCACCTGACTCAAGCGCAGCGACCTTCAACGTCGTACCATTCTTGTCAGCAGCTTGTGCAATTTCAGCAGCGGCGTGGTAACCGATGTGTGGTGACAATGCCGTCACCGTCATCAATGAGTTATCCAACAACTCACGCATGCGAGCTGGCTTAACGTCCAAACCGTGAATCATACGATCGGCAAATCCCGTCATCGTACCAGCCATCAATTCAGCTGACTCCAAGAAGGCATCAATCATAACAGGCTTAAAGACATTCAACTCGAAGTTACCTTGGCTTGAGGCCATCGTAATCGTCGTATCGTTTCCGAAGACGCGCACAGCAGCCATCGTCAACGCTTCAACTTGGGTTGGGTTAACCTTACCTGGCATAATTGATGAACCAGGTTCGTTAGCTGGAATTGACAACTCACCATAACCACCACGAGGACCTGAAGCCAAGAAGCGGATGTCGTTTCCAATCTTCATCAAGTCGGCAGCCAATGACTTAAAGGCACCGTGGACCGTGTTCATGGCCGTGTGGTTTGCCAAACCGTAGAACTTGTTGCTCTCGGCCGTGAATGGGAAGCCGTAAACTTCTGAAACTGTCGCAGCAATTGCCTTACCCAATTCCGTGTTCGCGTTCAAGCCAGTTCCAACCGCCGTACCACCCATTGCCAATTCGTACAATTGTGGGCGCAAAGCATCAATATTTGCTTGGTTGTGCTTCAAAGCTGAAATGTAACCTGACAATTCTTGACCAAATGTCAGTGGCGTTGCATCTTGCAAGTGCGTACGACCAACCTTGATTGTCTCCCAGAAGGCGTCTTGCTTAACGCGCAATTCATCAATCAAGTGTGCCAATGACTTTTCAACGTTATCGACTGCTTCAACCGCCACAATGTGCATCGCCGTTGGGAAGATATCGTTTGATGATTGACCCATGTTCACGTGGTCGTTAGGCAAGATTTGCAACCCACTTTGTTCACTTGCCAAGTGGGCAACCACTTCGTTCGTGTTCATGTTTGTTTGCGTACCTGAACCCGTTTGGTAAACAGATAGTGGGAAGTCCTTACGCAATTCCACATCATCCAATTGCAACAAGCCATCAATCGTTGCCACGATTGCGTCGGCCATATCGGCGGCCAATGAACCGTTAGCCTTGTTAGCCATTGCAGCCGCGCGCTTGATGTTCAACAAAGCGCGGATGATTCCCAAAGGCATCCGTGCACCAGTTGGGAAGTTTTGCAATGAACGTTGTGTTTGGGCCATCCAAGCAGCCTCAACAGGCACTTGTACTTCACCAATTGCATCTGATTCAATACGGAATTCTTGTGACATAATATTTCTCCTCATTAATTAGAAGTTAAGGTCATTAATTGCCTTAACCATTTTCTGTTTTGTGATATTTTCAAAATCTGATAATTGATGATCACGCTTCTGAATCAAATAGATATAAAAATCAATCGGATCTCGGAGCGGTACCATCGCAATATCGCGACGACCGGCAACAGCCAACTTAATCATGATGCCAACACCATTACCTGCTGCAATCAATCCTTGCTCAGTCATCAGCTCGTTCGTGATATACATATTGTCAATTTCATCATGCATATCATAACGACGGAGCTGATCAACGAGAACTTGGTGTTGCGTGAAGGCATCCCCCACGGAGATGAACCGTTCACCACGTAAGTCCTCAAACGATAAATAATCGCGAGTTGCTAGCGGATGATCAACTGGTAAGGCAACCACGTAGGAACTCTTCGTAATATAGGTACTGTCGTATTGCTTGCTACGCTCTGGCGTTAAGCTACCAACAAATCCCATATCAACGCGTTCCTTATCCAGTAATTCGTACATGTCGCTGGAACCACTTTCTACCATGTGAATGGCATCAATCTCGTCAGTCCCCAAGCGCCTCATAATCGCTGGAAAAATAGTTGCACCAATAATTGGCGGTACACCCAGCCAAATCTTTTGTTGATTACTGATATCACTTTTAATGATTTCAGTCTCACGTAAAATTTGTTTACTGTGTTTATATAAGATTTGGCCCGCTTCAGTTAACACAACTGAACGTGTCCCCCGTTGGCGAATAATCAATGTCTCGCCCAACTCTTTTTCCAAACGCTGTAAGGCATTGGTAATCGAGGGTTGTGAGACGTATTTTTTCTGAGACGCTTTTGTAAACGTCCCTTCTTCAGCTAGCGTGACAAAATAATCTAAGTCATTTAATAACACGTGTGCTACCTCCGCAAATTATAACCTTCACAAATAATAGCATAGCCCCGAATTTGGCAGAACCCCTGCAGCGCAGGTTAAACGTTTTGCCAATTAAAATTGCTTATTTGTCTGACTTTCCGGCGTTAAACGCAGTCCGAATACCGCGGAACCCTTGAATGCGTGTAATGTCACCCGTGAATTGCAGCGTCCCTAGGAACGTGCCATCGATGTCGCGAATTGCGTAAAAGTTAACATAGATGGTTTGCTCATTTTTAGGGAACCACTGTTCGAAATGATCCGCTGCGCCCTTGTGCAAATCAGCCAACATCATCGCAACTGCTTCTTGTTCTTCCTTCGCAAACGTTGCCACGAATGGTTGGCCAAGTTGCTTCGTTGCGCGTGTATTCACACGTTGGTCATTGTCTGAAAAATAAATCAAGTTATCATCAGCATCTGCCAAATCCATCTCGAATGGCAGCACGCGCAATACTTGGCGCAACATGTGCAATGACAATTTTCCAGTTGGCAAGTTAATCAGACCTTGCTCATCAATCAGCGTCTTGTTATTTTCTAATTCAATTTGATCTGCCATTTGTTATGACTCCTTAAGATAAAAATCAGGGTTCGTTATTTTAAAATCATCCGGTCGAATGTTAACCAACTGAATGGATTTATCACGATAAATAAAAATTGCACCAAACGAGTACTGGCCATCGACTGGACCATCATTGAAGAACAACCGGGTCGTCTCGATTTCACCATCAATTGATTCAGGTGAAATAACCGTGACACTAGCCAACTCATTATCATGTGGATAACCTGTTTCTGGATCAATGATGTGGTGATAAGTCTGTCCGTCCGCGACTAGGTGCCGTTCTGCCACCCCACTTGTCACGACCGAGGTTGCCTGTGTGGTAAGTAAACCAATCGTTTCACCATGTCGGACCAAGGGATCCCGGACACCAATGCGCCAGCGACCGTCAGCTTTATGCGGGGCCGCATTCATCAAGATAATGTTGCCGCCGAAATTAATAATCGCAGCCATGTGGCCCTGTGACCTCAAATAATCCTGCAACCGGTCCGCAATATATCCTTTCGCAATGGCACCTAAATCTAATTCCATCCCCGCCTGCGGTAGATAGACCGACAAGTGCTCATCATCCAAGACAATCTCATCGCTGCCAATTAATTCACGGCGCTGGGCAATTTCGACATCGCTAGGAACCCGCGCATCGGCAAAGCCAATGTGCCAAAGTTTTACTAACGGGCCAATCGCGGCATTAAACCCAAAATGCTGATTACTAACTGTAACCGCTCGTTTTACCAACTGATAAACTGCCGGTGGCACCACTACCGGTGACTGACCGGCAGCATGATTGATAGCCATCACCGCCGACACTGGGCGATTTACCGTCAACAAATCCTCGTAATGGTTCACAAAGCGAATGGCATCATCGAGATATCGTTCATCATCCGTACCAAACAAAGTAATTTGATTGGTCGTGCCCATCGCCCGCCATGCTTTCGATATTTTAATCAAAACATAGAAGCTCCCGTAGTTGCATCTTCTTCATCGTCATCAACGGCCGCCCCTACTGTAACTGGCTGACTAGCAACAACATCATCCGTCAATGTCGTTTTTTCAATCCACCAGCCATCACCTTGCTCGACCACTGGTGCATCCGCATCAGGGGCGATAACCGTTGGCACGGCATCCACATCGAGTCCCGAACCCGGCATCACCTTTTCAAGATTGGCATAACCCAACTTAACAGATTCCACAACACCTTCACCCGCAACCGTTGGCGCAGCGCCACTCGTACGGTCGAACGCCATGGCGCGCATTGGTTGCAATGACTTAGCAAAGACCATAAAGTTTTGGAAAATCGTTTCCAAAAATGAAATCGTCCGGGCATCCGTCATGTCATCAGTCTTAATATCAATATTTGTGGCCGCTGGTCCAACCAAAAATTGATTACCTGGTAGCACAAACGCATCAATTCCTGGGGCATCCATAATTTGTCGTAAATGCTCTTGCGCATTATTCGTTCCCTGGCGGCCAAGTGATGCCCCGACAATCATGACGGGCAAATTCGTGAATGGGTGTAAGTCACCATAACTCATCCACTCAACGAATGATTTCAATGCTGCCGTAATCGAGTGATCATACTCAGGCGTTGAGATGATAGCCCCATCTGACGCGGCGATTTGACGTGCAATTTCAGCAATTCGCACTGGCGTTTCAGCATCTTCGCTAAATAGCGGTAAATCTGCAATCTCCACAATCTCAATATTTGCTTGGGCATTGAAATGCTTCTTCATAAACCAAAGTAAACTTCGGTTATATGACTTACGAGCATTCGTACCAACAATAGCTACATAATTCATTGCTCTTCCTCAAAAACTCTCAACTAGTTCTTTGTTTCACATAATTTATCTATGAGTTAATTAAACGACACAACTAACAGTTTGGTCAAAACTTCACAAACTTGTTTTTAGTTAACAAACGCCTTTAAATAAGCTTTTCGGCTTGTATATATCGCAAACGAAAATAATTATAACTTTCGCTTATAATTCTATTTTCATGCTCATTTGTGAACTTTGTCCGTTTTTAAGGTGAAGAATTTAGCAGTCGTCCGGATTACTTCGCCATAGCAAAAAAGCGCAAATCCGTTGCCTGTGTCAGCAATAGATTTGCGCTTTAAAAAATTAGTCGTGCTTATTAAATTAACGCCACCACTCGTCGAATACTGTGACTGGTGATTGACGCTTGTGTTCCGTCGTGGTGAAGAGCTTTTCAATTTGGATGGCATCCTTTTCAGCAACATCCTTACCCTCAAGGTAATCATCGATGGCATCGTAGGTAACACCCAAAGCAACTTCATCAGGCAAAGCTGGACGGTCTTCTTCAAGATCAGCCGTTGGCGTCTTTTGGTACAAATGTTCCGGGGCACCCAAGTAGGCCAAAATTTGGCGACCTTGGCGCTTATTCAAACGGTACAACGGTGTAATATCCGCTGCGCCATCCCCAAACTTTGTGTAGAACCCAGCCAACGCTTCAGCCGCGTGGTCCGTACCGACAACGACACCATGCATCGCACCGGCCACACCATATTGGGCAATCATGCGTTCACGGGCCTTGATGTTCCCTTTGTTGAAGTCGCTGATTGCAATACCTGCTTCAGCCAATTGGTTCGTCATCCCCACAACGGCATCTTCAATGTTGACCCGTACGGTTTGGTCAGCTTGTTGCCAGGCGATTGAATCCAAGGCATCTTGCTCGTCAGCTTGGGCATTATATGGCAAACGCATCGCCACAAACTTGTAGCTGTCATCTCCGGTTTCAGCCCGTAGCTCTTCAGCAGCAGTTTGTGACATCTTACCGGCCAGCGTTGAATCTTGCCCACCTGAAATCCCCAAAACCAGTGTCTTCATGCCCGTCTTCTTAAGGTAGTCCTTCAACAATTCAACTGAACGACGGAATTCCGTTTCCGGATCAATCGTGGCTTGAACGCCTAATGTATCAATAATGTGCTTTTGTAACTCACGCATGCGATTTACTGCTCCTTAATCTTTATCGTACTCTTTTGCAACTTCAGAAACGTACTCACGCATTTCCTTAATCAAGTTCATCTTGTGGTCCCAAGCCGCTTGTGACAAATCAACAGGATACTCCTGTGGGTTCAAATCACGACGGTACTCTGACCACAATGACTCAATGTGTTCAGCCGTATAGTTGCGAATGTCATCTAAGGCTGGTAATTCATACACTAATTCACCATCAACAATGATGTCATGTAAAATTGGCCGCGCCGTATAATCCACAACTGTTTTATTCAAATAAGGATAGCTTGGGTGGAACATGTACAAACCTTCAGGCAAATCACGGGGATTCTCATCCCACAACGCGATGTAATCACCTTGTGACTTACCATCTGAATTCCGTGTAATACGCCAAACTTGCTTCTTACCTGGGTTTGAAATCTTCTCAGCAGTGCCCGAAATCTTGATAGTATCGACCATCTCACCGGCTTCGTTTTCAATCGACACAACCTTATAAACACCACCCAATGCTGGCTGATCATAGGCCGTAATCAGCTTGGTTCCAATGCCCCAAGTATCAATCTTGGCGCCTTGCAGTTTCAAGCTCGTAATCGTCTCTTCATCCAAATCATTTGATGCAACAATCTTAGCATCTGGGAAACCTGCTTCATCCAGCATTTTGCGGACGCCCTTTGAGACATAAGCCAAGTCCCCTGAATCGATACGCACGCCGATGAAGTTAATCTTATCGCCCATTTCCTTGGCCACACGAATAGCTGAGGGCACCCCTGAACGTAACGTGTCATAAGTATCAACCAAAAAGACCACATCCTTGTGGGTTTCAGCGTAAGCCTTAAACGCTTCATAGTCATTTCGGTAAACCTGTACCAAACTGTGCGCGTGCGTTCCTGAAATTGGAATACCAAACAGCTTACCAGCCCGCACATTTGATGTGGCATTAAAGCCACCAATGTAAGCTGCACGTGTCCCCCACAAAGCAGCGTCCATTTCCTGTGCACGGCGCGTACCGAATTCCAATAGTGGTTGATCACCGACTACTGACCGAATGCGTGACGCCTTGGTTGCAATTAACGTTTGGTAATTAACAATGTTAAGTAGCGGTGTCTCAACGAGTTGCGCATCAAACACGCTACCTTCAACTTGAATAATTGGTTCATTATTGAAAACGACTTCACCTTCATGAGGCGCGCGCACTGTGGCCTTAAATTGCCAAGTTGCTAGGTAATCCATGAAGTCTTCATCAAACTCACCCGTTGAACGCAGATAAGCAATATCACTTTCTGAAAAATGCAAGCCTCGCAAATAGTCAACGATTCGCTCCAAACCGGCAAAAACCGCGTAACCATTTTTAAATGGCATATTGCGGAAAAACATCTCATAAACAGCCTTACGCTCGTGAATGCCCTTCTTGAAGTAAGTTTGCATCATTGATAATTGGTATGCATCAGTATGGAGGGCCATACTATCATCTGGAAATTCCAGTGTCATGACGTTCTGTCTCCTAATTTTCATTCATTAACTGCTATTCTACCACAACCAGTTGTTAACATTGGACGCCTAAAAAAACACCTTTCTTTGCGTAAGTGTTAAACTATCAGTTGGAATTATTTTATCATTTATATAAGTAGAAAGCAGGTAAAAGTACTAATGGCAGAACAAAAATTCGCATATAAGGAGTCATTGCGTGTGGGGATGTTACTGGCCGGAACCGCTGGGTACATCGACTCCTACACCTTTGCCTTTCACGACAATCGATTCGCTAGCTTCCAAAGTGGTAACTTGTTGCAATTTGGGATTAACGTTGCATCGGGTCGCTGGCACCAAGCGAGCCTCTTTTTCTGGCCTGTCATCGCCTTCCTATTTGGGGCGATGCTTAACCAATTAATCAAGAAGTATTCCTTCCGCACACAGATGCAATGGGAAGCCCGCTCCGTCCTTATTGAAATGTTTGGTGTGCTCTTGGTGGCCATCTTGGCGATGACCCACGTACCGACAGAACTCGTCCTCAGTATCTTGGCCATCTTTATGGCAATGCAGGCCGATACTTTTGGTAAATTGCGGGGGATGCCCTACGCCACCGTCTTGAGTACTGGTAATTTGAAGACCTTTGGGGCTACGTTAGGCAGTGGTCTGCTCAATCACGATAAGGCCCAATTTGTGAAGACACGGAATGTTGGCTTAGTCATCGCCGCCTTTCTAATCGCCGCCATTGTTGCACATTACCTGGGCTTGATCATTGGAGCTTGGACCATGTTTGGTGCCCCAATCATGCTGCTGTTCGTTTGGTTATTCGTGCGCCAGGATGACTCAGGCACAAAGTAACCCTAAAAGTGTTGACATGATTATGAGAATCGTTTAATATACAAATCAAGCATTTCAAGTTAACAAACAAGTTGAGCAGGAAAGTAAATTACTTAAAGCATCTAAGAGAGACAACGTTCGGTGGAAGTTGTTATGTGGCGAGTAATTGAAAATGGCCTGTGATTGGCGTTGGTGAGCAGCAAGTCTGTAAGCGAACGACGGGTTGGTCTACGTTACAAGACACACGAATCGGCAAAGCATCATATCGCTCACTGCCCGCTCGTTGTTAAGGTTCAGAAGAGTAATTTTCTGGATAAATGTAGAATGGTAACACGAAGACTCGTTTCTATCTGGCTGTCAATTGGACGGCCTGACGGAAACGGGTCTTTTTTGTTTCCTAGCCACCGAACGCTATGTTATAACTTGAAGCAATTAACAAATAATACTAAAAGTTTTTATCGGGAGACATGACTTATGAAGAAGTTCTTTACTTATGGGGTAGCCGTTGCTGCTACTGCCTTGACAGCCTCAGTTATTTTGCCAGCCGCAGCCGTCAGTGCTGATTCAAAAACTGTAACGGTTGGTATCGTTGGTACTTCAGATGCTGACCTCTGGAAGGAAGTCGCAAAGACTGCCAAGAAGAAGTATGGCATCACATTGAAGACCAAGGTCTTTACGGACTACAACCAGCCTAACAAGGCCGTCGCCGATGGCACATTGGACTTAAATGCCTTCCAACACTACTACTTCCTGGAAAACTGGAACAAGTCAAACAAGAACGGCGTTAAGGCGATTGGTAAGACGTTTATCACTCCTATTCGTTTGTACTCTGAGAAGTACAAGTCTGTGAAGAAGTTTAAGAAGGGTGACGCTATTGCCGTTCCGAACGATGCGACAAATGAAGCGCGTGCCTTGGTTTTGCTACAATCAGCTGGTTTGATTACCTTGAAGAAGGATGTTGATATGCCAACGGTTAAGGACATTAAGTCAAACAAGTTGAAGTTGGATATCAAGGAAGTCGCAGCCGATCAAGCACCTTCATCATTGAAGTCTGTTGAAGGCGCTGTTATTAACACGAATTACGCCCAACAAGCTAAGTTGAAGTTGAGCTCAGCAATCTACGTTGAGCCGGTTAACAAGTATTCAAAGAAGTGGATCAACATCATTGCTGCTTCTAAGAAGCATGCTAACAAGAAGATTTACAAGGAAGTTGTAAAGGCTTACCAAACAAAGGCTACGAAGCAATACTTGAAGAAGACTTGGGGTCAAGCTGAATTGCCAGCTTGGGACATTACGTTGAAGTAATCATCACCCACATAGACAATATAACTGCCAGGCTATTTTAGTCTGGCAGTTATACATAACGGAGATATAAGGAGAAGATTCATGGCAGTTATTTCATTAACAGACATTAACGTCACTTTTAAGCAAAAAAATCGCGAAATCGTGGCCGTACAAAACGAATCAATCACAATTGAAAAAGGCGATATTTACGGTATTGTTGGTTACTCTGGAGCTGGTAAGTCAACACTTGTCCGCACCATCAACCTTTTGCAACGACCAACATCTGGTAGCGTCCTTGTTAACGGCACTGAGATGACCGCACTTAAGCCAGCGCAACTACGTGAGGAGCGTAAGAAGATTGGCATGATCTTCCAACACTTTAACTTGATGAGTGAGTTGACCGTCTTTGGGAACGTTGCACAACCATTGAAGCACGCCAAGATGAGCAAGGCTGACAAGGCAAAGAAGGTTAATGACCTTCTTGAATTGGTTGGCTTGTCAGACCGCGCTGGTAACTACCCTGCCCAATTGTCTGGTGGACAAAAGCAACGTGTTGCCATCGCCCGCGCCTTGGCAAACGACCCTGAAATTTTAATTTCTGACGAAGCGACATCTGCTTTGGACCCTAAGACAACGAACCAAATCCTAGCGCTATTGAAGAAACTAAACCAAGAACTTGGTTTAACAATCGTTTTGATTACGCACGAGATGCAAGCCGTTAAGGAAGCGGCCAACAAGGTGGCAGTCATGGAAAATGGTGTCATCATCGAACGTGGCTCATTGTTGGAAATCTTCACGAACCCACAAAAGCAATTGACTAAGGACTTCATCAACACGGCCACGAACCGTGATGAAGCCCTTGAAAAGGTGACTGAGCTACTCGAAGAACAACCTTTGGCTGATGATGAAGAATTGTTGCAAATTAACTATGTTGGTGCCGATACAGCCCAACCACTGTTGTCAACGATTTACGCCGATTACGGTGTCACAACCAACCTGTTGTACTCAAACATGGAAATTCTAACCAAGACACCGGTTGGTTTGGCAATTGCTATCTTCAAGGGAACTGAGTCACAACGTGCAACGGCAAAGGCAAGCTTTGCTGATCACGGTGTTCAAATTCAAGAATTACACGTAGGAGGACAACACTAATGGCTGATTGGATACAACAAAACTTACCTAACGTTTACTCACTTGGTTGGGGTGGTGATTTCGGTTGGGGAATCGCTATCTGGCAAACCATTTTCATGACGGTCGGATCTGCCATCATTGGTGGTTTGATCGGTCTACTCTTCGGAACTGGTTTGGTGCTAACGGCGGATGATGGTATTACGCCAAACCGACCACTCTTTCAAATTTTGGATAAGGTTGTCTCAGTTGGACGTGCCATTCCATTTATCATCATGGTGGTCGCCTTCTCACCTTTGACCCAGTTGATTGTCGGAACAACAATCGGAACAACAGCAGCCTTGGTGCCATTGTCATTGGGTGTTTTCCCCTTCTACGCACGTCAAGTCCAAGTCGCCTTGCTTGGTGTTGATGCTGGTAAAGTTGAAGCTGCGCGCTCATTTGGGGCGACAAACTGGGACATCATTACCGATGTCTACCTACGTGAAGGCCGTTCTGAATTGATCCGTGTATCAACGGTCACATTGATTAGTCTGGTCGGTTTGACAGCCATGGCCGGTGCCATCGGTGCTGGTGGTTTGGGAACAACCGCAATCGTGACTGGATACCAACGTTTCCAAAACGACGTGATGTGGCTAGCAACGATCTTGATTCTACTTTTGATCGTCTTGATTCAATTCATTGGTGATTTCTTCGCCAAGCGTGCACACCACGGTTAATTAACCAACAACAAAAAGACCTTCGCAGTTAAAAATTGCTGCGAAGGTCTTTTTTATTGTTATTCGGTTAGTCTGATAGCGGCTTAACAGGCTGATTCACTTTATTAGTGCCTAACAACGCACCAGCGACCTTTAAATCACCAAGTGCGTCAATGGCCGTATTAGGCACGATAACCGTGTTAGCGGGGCTCTTAGCCACATCACGGAAAGCATCAATATTTTGGGCAGCCAAATAATTGCCATCAACCTGACTCAAAATCTCATTGGCCTTCTGAATACGATAGGCCTCAGCATCCGCAGCCAAGCGAACCGCCTTCGCGTCGGCTTCAGCGGTTGCAACTAGCGCATCATTCTTAGCTTTCGTCGTAAGTTCAATTGAACGTGCTTCACCTTGTGCTCGTGCAATGGCAGCCTCACGTTCACGGGTTGCGTTAATTTGCTTATTCATCGACTCTTGGATTTCTGGTGTTGGTTGAATTGTATCAATGTTAATACGATCCACGTTTACGCCATAGGCATCCGTAATCGACCCCAATTCGCGACTCAACGCGGCGTTAATCCGTTCCGTCCCGTTTAACACATCATTCAAATCCATCGTACCAATAATTCCACGTAGATGTGCACGTGATTGCTGAATCATTGACTTCACGGAGTCCGCATTCTCAAATGTAAACTTGTATGGATTTGTGACGTGGTAATTCAACGATAGTGAAATAATGACTTCAGCATTATCCTGCGAAATAACACTTTGTTCACTTAGTCGAATTGGTACCTGGGCAAGATCAACACGATCAACATGCGTAATAACGGGCACAACGAGATGCAACCCTGGTTCAATTTTTTTTTGATATTTACCAAGCACAGAAACCATACCAACCATATTTTGGGGAATAATCCGGACTCCGGTAAATAAAATCACCCCAATAATTAATACAACGATAATTGCTAAAATACTAAATACTATCATCACCCATGTCTCCTTTTTGTACGATTAATTGGTTACCAACAATGCCTGCCACATAGACCACATCACCAATAGATAATGGTCCATCACTCTGAAGTTGATAATATATACCATTCACTCGCAACATACCGACATCATAATTATCATGGTCTAACACAAACGTTTGATGAAGCAACCGCTGATCGAAATTATAACTCACTATCAGTCCCCCGCGATGGTACTTTTTCCAGAATCAACGTCTCGCCAACAACCCGAACGACGCGAACTGTATCCCCCATCTGAACCCCATCCAAGCAACGGTATTGATAACTTTGCCCATTGATTGTAATTTTGTTATTTGTAAAACTACCTGGCGTTAAATGAATCGTCATTTGAAAAATAATATCATCTAATTGTAATGCCATAATATGGTACCCCCATCTCATTTATTACACTCAGTATAGACTTTTTATAACGAAAAATAAATAAGGATGCCTTGGTACTGAATAGTGTCTCATTATCAAGCAACAGAGATCACAAAAAGCCCTGTTCAATTTAAGAACAGGGCTTTTTCGAAAATTTCTTTAGACACAAAAAAACCTCACACATTACCGGTGCGACATCACTGCCATTCAACCTAGACTTGGCTACTGCCATCATCGTAACGGTTTATACCATGTAACATGAGAGATTTCATTGTTTTGTATTAATTAACCAATGAAATTAGTCAACCAATTCCAAGATAACCATTGGTGCAGCGTCTCCACGACGTTGTACCGTCTTCAAGATGCGAGTGTAACCACCTGCACGGCCCTCAAAGCGAGGTGCAACATCGTTGAACAAGTGTTGCAAAGCCGTTTCTACCTTGACCTTGTTATCTTCAGTCGTTTGTACGTCAGCAACGACGTTACGTACGAAAGCAGCGGCCTTACGGCGTGAAGCCAAGTCACCACGCTTACCCAACGTAATCATCTTTTCTGCAGTACGGCGAACTTCCTTAGCTCGAGCTTCTGTCGTTTGAATGCGACCGTTGATCAACAAAGCAGTCGTCAAATCACGCAACATAGCCTTACGTTGTGAGCTAGTACGTCCCAACTTGCGGTATCCCATGAGTATGTCCTCCTTTACTTGGAATTCTATCGTTTAATCTAATCTTCCTTGCGGAACCCTAAACCGAGCACTGCCAGCTTTTCCTGGATTTCGTCAAGTGATTTCCGACCGAGGTTTCGTACAGACATCATTTGAGTTTCTGTACGCTCCGTCAACTCTTGTACAGAGTTGATCCCGGCCCTTTTGAGACAATTATAAGAACGAACTGACAAGTCCAACTCTTCAATAGGAGTGTCGGCATGCTTGCTAGTTGGTGCTTCTTCCTTGTCTACCATCACTTGTGTGTTAACCGCACGTTCTGACAACTCAACGAATGAGTTCAAGTGGTCTGACATGATGCGAGCTGCCAATGAAATAGCTTCAGTAGCAGTCAATGATCCATCAGTCCAGATGTCCAAAGTCAACTTGTCAAAGTCATCACGGTTACCCACACGCGTGTTCTCAACTTGATAGTTTACGCGTTCGATTGGGGTAAAGATTGAATCAATTGCTAGAACGCCAATTGGCATTTCATCATGCAATTCCTTATTCTGGTCCGCAGACACATAACCACGTCCGCGTTCAGCAGACAAAGTCATGTGCAACGTAGCCCCAGCCGCAACAGTGGCAATGTGAAGGTCCTTGTTCAAAATCTCCACATCACTGTCACCAGCGATGTCGCCGGCCGTCACAGTAGCGGGACCGGTTACGTTAACTTCGAGCGTCTTCTCTTCATCACTGTCGATGCGCATTGAAACCTTCTTGAGGTTCAAAATGATTTGCGTAACGTCTTCAACGACACCTTCGACCGTTGAAAACTCGTGCAAAACGCCATCAATTTGTACTGAATTGATTGCCGCACCAGGCAATGAAGACAACAATACACGGCGTAGGGAGTTACCCAAAGTAGTTCCGTAACCACGTTCAAGCGGCTCAACCACAAACTTACCGTAATTGCTATCCTCTTCAACCAGCGTAATCTTTGGGTTTTCGAATTCAAGCATACTGTTTGTTACCCCTTTCAAAGCATTGTGTGAACTAGTTGCAACTGGCAATTAGACACGACGACGCTTTGGTGGACGTGAACCGTTGTGTGGTACTGGAGTAACGTCCTTAATAGACGTAACTTCCAAACCAGCAGCGGCCAACGCACGGATAGCGGCTTCGCGACCTGAACCAGGTCCCTTAACAGTGACCTCAACAGTCTTCATGCCGTTTTCCATAGCACCCTTGGCAGCAGCCTCAGCAGCCATTTGCGCAGCAAATGGCGTTGACTTACGGCTACCCTTAAATCCAAGAGAACCAGCTGATGACCAAGCAACGGCGTTACCTTGAACGTCGGTGATCATCACGATCGTGTTGTTGAACGTTGCGTGGATGTGTGCAACACCTGACTCAATATTCTTCTTTACACGACGCTTACGATTAGTACGACCTGCCATAATCAAGTAATCTCCTTTCCTTAAAAATTAATTACTTCTTCTTACCTGCAATTGCAACAGCTGGGCCCTTACGCGTACGGGCATTGTTCTTCGTGTTTTGACCACGAACAGGCAAGCCCTTACGGTGACGGATACCACGGTATGATGCAATTTCTTGCAATGCCTTAATGTTCAATGAGACTTCACGACGCAAGTCACCTTCCACCTTAATACCGTCTACGACGGCACGGATGGCGTCCTCTTGGTCGGGAGTCAAATCACGAACACGAACGTCTTCAGAAACCTTAGCTTCTTCCAACACCTTCTTGGCAGTTGCGTTACCGATTCCATATACATATGTCAATGCGATCACGACACGCTTGTCGCGAGGCAAATCAACACCAGCAATACGAGCCATTACGATTACCTCCTATACAAAGATTTAATAAGTTTTACGACCAAAATGCAAATTATGCACCTTGACGTTGCTTGTGCTTAGGGTTTGCAGAGCAAATCACCATCACACGACCGTTACGCTTGATAACCTTGCAGTTATCGCACATAGGCTTAACAGATGGACGAACCTTCATGGTATTTACCTCCCTTGGATATTTTTATGGTTGACTACTTAAAGCGGTACGTAATACGTCCCTTAGTCAAATCATATGGCGACATTTCAACCGTCACACGATCACCAGGCAAAATGCGAATAAAGTTCTTACGAATCTTCCCTGACACGTGAGCTAGAATGGCGGCGCCGTTTTCCAATTCAACGGTAAACATGGCATTTGGCAAAGTTTCCTTTACCACACCAGAAATTTCAATAACATCGTTGGCCACGTTGCTGCCTCCTTAGTTGTGACAATGGAGAACGTAACAAGTTATTATAACATGCTTACTTGTAATTAAACAATAAAAGCTTCGTTAAATAATTAAGCGTTCTTCAAATTATCAAGTAACGTCTTTACATCAGCGAACACTACATCAAGCTCGCGAGCACCATCGATCTTGTTCAAGATACCCTTTTCGGCATAGAACTCAGCGATTGGCTCAGTAAGCTTTCCGTTAACGTCCAAGCGATTCTTAATCACTTCAGGCGTATCGTCTGCACGGCCACGGGCCATCATACGATCAACCAAAACATCAGTATCAGCAGTGAAGTAAAGAACACCGTCCAATGAACGACCGTCCTTTGCCAACATCTCATCCAATGCCTTTGCTTGGTCCAAGTTACGAGGGAATCCATCAAGGATGAATCCAACCTTCGTATCCTCTTCTGCCAAACGTTCAGCAACGATACCATTCGTAACTTCGTCAGGGACCAAGTTACCGGCATCCATGAATGACTTTGCCTTCAACCCAAGTTCAGTTTCGTTAGCCATAGCCGCACGGAACATGTCACCCGTACTGATGTGCGGCAAGTTGTACTCTTCCACAATCTTGGCAGCTTGGGTACCCTTACCAACACCTGGCAAGCCCAATAGCATGATATTTAAACTCATTTTGCTTCGACTCCTTCTTGAATAAATCCAACATATTGCCGCTTCATCATCAATCCTTCAAGTTGGCGAATCAGATCAATTGCCACACCAATGACAATCAATACTGATGTTCCTGACATTCCAAGGTTACTATCCAACCCGAAGATGTGTGTTGCTAGGATAGGTGCCAAAGCAACAAATCCTAGGAACAAAGCGCCGACTACTGACAAACGCATCAGCAGACCTGATAACCACTTTTCAGTGGCGCGACCAGGCCAGACGCCCACGATGTAACTACCTTGCTTTTGTAGGTTCTCCGCAACCTTTTCAGGATTAACCTGAACAAAGGCATAGAAGAACGTAAACAAGATAATCAACAACGTGTATACAATACCACCCTGCATTGTCTGCATTGATAGGTATTGCATCAAAGTGTTGTACCAACCTGCATCCGCAAACTTAGTTGCAAAAGCTTGCAAAATCGTTTGTGGCGTTACCAGCAATGATGAAGCGAAGATAACAGGGATAACACCCGCAACATTAATCTTCAACGGCAAGTAAGATGAGTTACCTGAACCCGTTGAACGACGTGTATATTGCATTGGAATCTTGCGAATTGCTTGGTTAAACCACGTAACAAACGCGATAACCAAGATAAAGATCAACAAGATACCAGCCAAGAATGCCCACCCACGCGCTGGGTCGTCACCTTGGAGAACGTGTTCCTTGAACAGTTGGTATACACCTGCTGGCACACGCGCAATGATACCAGCAAAAATCAACATTGAGACACCTTGACCGAGTCCGCGCTCAGTAATCATCTCACCCAACCAAACGGCAAACATTGTTCCCGCAGTTAAGATGAAACCGATCAACAAGTACGTTTCCAAATTTGGCGTCTCTACCAATTTAACTTGACTCAGTTGATTGAATCCAGCGGTGATTCCAATAGATTGGACAAACGCTAGAACAATGGTCAAATAGCGGGTCACTTGGTTCAACTTACGTCGACCAACTTCACCTTGTTTCGACCATTCAACAAATCGTGGCACAATATCCATTTGTAGGAGCTGTACCACGATTTGTGCAGTAACGTATGGTGAAACCCCCATTGCGAACAATGAGTAGTTTGTAAGACCACCACCGCTAAACATATTCAAAATGCTGCCGAGCCCAGAATTTGCTACCTCAGTAAGTGCGGCCGTGTTAATACCCGGCACAGTAATGTAAGCACCCAATCGGTAAACAATCAGAATCCACAAAGTAAAGAACAACTTCTTGCGAATGTCCTTTTCCTTCAGTGAATTGAGCACGGTTTTCAGCATTAGATCACCTCAGTCTTACCACCGGCAGCTTCAATAGCCGTAACAGCAGCGGCTGAGAACTTGTTAGCCTTAACAGTCAATGACTTTTCCAATTGACCGTTTGCCAAGATCTTAATGCCACTCAATTCGTTCTTAACGATACCAGCTTCGACCAACAATACTGGTGAAACTTCAGTTCCGTTATCGAATTGGTTCAATACGTCAAGGTTTACAACAGCGTATTCCTTGCGGTTGATGTTCGTGAAACCACGCTTTGGCTTACGACGGAACAAAGGCATTTGTCCACCTTCAAAGCCCAAACGTACCTTACCACGAGCCTTTTGACCCTTTTGACCACGTCCAGCAGTCTTACCGTTACCTGATGACTCACCACGTCCAACACGGTTGCGGACGTTGCGTGAACCTTCAGCAACTTGGAGTTCATTAAGCTTCATTAGGTTGTACCTCCTTCAAAGCAATCTATTTATATGCTTACTTAACTACTTCAACAGTAACCAAGTGAGCAATCTTAAACACTGCACCACGCGTTGCTGCGTTGTCAGGCAACACGACTGATGATGACACCTTGTTCAAACCAAGGGCCTTAACAATCGCACGTTGCTTTGGCAAACGGTGGGCAGCACTCTTAACAAGAGTAATCTTAACTTGTTCAGCCATTTTCTGCCTCCTTAATCTGCCAAGTGCTCAAGTGAGACCTGACGCAATTCAGCAACTTCTTCAGCGTTCTTCAATGAGTTGATTGCATCGAAAGTTGCGCGCACAACGTTAATTGGAGTTGATGATCCCAATGACTTTGCAGTCACGTCGGCAACACCAGCCAATTCCAAAACGGCACGAGCAGCACCACCGGCTGCCACTCCAGATCCTTCAACGGCTGGCTTAAGCAAGATGCGACCACCGCCAAAGACACCATTTGCAGAGTGAGGAAGGGTCGTACCAACAGTTGGAACTGCAACAATGTTGCGCTTTGCAGCTTCAACGGCCTTGCGAATAGCTTCAGGCACTTCTTGTGCCTTACCAGTACCAAAACCAACGTGTCCGTTACGGTCACCAACAACTACCAAAGCAGCGAAACGCAAGCGGCGTCCACCCTTAACAACCTTGGTAACACGGTTGATGGCAACAACGTTTTCTTCAAGCTCGCCGAGCTTGTTTGCATCGATAAAAGCCATGTTAAATTTCCTCCTTCCCTTAGAACTTCAAACCAGCTTCACGCGCAGCTTCAGCCAAAGCTTGCACACGACCGTGGTACAAGTAACCACCACGGTCAAATACAACAACTTCGATGTTAGCAGCCTTGGCGCGTTCTGCGATCAAAGCTCCAACCTTTGCTGCTTGTTCAGTCTTTGGAGCAGTCTCAACTGACTTGTCCAAAGTTGAGGCACTAGCAAGCGTCACACCCGCTACGTCATCAATTAATTGCGCGTAGATGTTCTTATTAGAACGGTAAACGTTCAAGCGTGGGCGCTCAGCAGTACCAGAAATCTTTCCACGAACGCGCGTGTGTCGGCGTTGACGCACCTTGTTCTTGTCTGACTTCGTAATCATGTTCGTAACCTCTTTTATATATATTCGAAAGATATACTAACAAGTAAATCCCGAGACGTTGCGCCCGGGCCTTAAGCTATAAGCTTAAGATTACTTACCAGTCTTACCTTCCTTACGTGCAACGTATTCGTTCTCGTAACGGATACCCTTACCCTTATATGGCTCAGGTGCGCGTACGGCACGGATTTCAGCGGCCAAGTCACCAACAAATTGCTTGTTGATTCCTTCAACCGTGATCGTAGTTGAATCAGGAACTTCAACGGTCAAACCTTCACGGGCCTCAAACTCAACAGGGTGTGAGTAACCAACGTTCAAGACAAGCTTGTCGCCTTGCTTAGCAGCACGGTATCCGACACCGACCAACTTCAAAGTCTTCTTGAAGCCATCAGTTACACCTTCAACCATGTTTGCAACGTTAGCGCGAGTAGTTCCGTGAAGTGCCTTGATACGTCCTTCATCTGAAGGACGAGTGAACGTTACTTCCGTACCGTCCACAGTGAACTCGATTTGTGAAGCGACTTCGCGTGAAAGTTCACCCTTAGGTCCCTTAACAGTAACGACGTTACCTTCGCGTGACAATTCAACGCCAGCAGGCAAAGTCAAAACCTTGTTACCAATACGACTCATCGGTAGACACCTCCTTATTAGATTTTATTTATTACCAGACGTAAGCCAATACCTCGCCACCAATCTTCTTGGCGCGAGCTTCCTTATCGGTGATGACACCTTCAGAAGTTGAGATGATAGCGATACCCAAGCCGTTCAAAACCTTAGGTACAGCATCTGCCTTGACGTATGAACGCAATCCTGGCTTTGAAATACGCTTCAAACCAGTGATAACGCGAGTCTTGTCAGTACCGTACTTAAGGAAGACACGGATGACACCTTGCTTGTCATCTTCAATGTATTCAACGTCGCGAACAAAGCCTTCGTTCTTCAAGATCTCGGCGATGTCCTTCTTGATCTTTGATGCAGGAACTTCAACTGAATCGTGGCGAACCATGTTCGCGTTACGAATGCGAGTCAAAAAATCTGCAATTGGGTCAGTCATTGACATTGATGTTTGCCTCCTATTATTAATTACTGTAAATCAGTGAATGATTACTTTGCGAAAGGCATACCCAATTGAGTAAGCAATTCACGACCTTCTTCGTCAGTGTTGGCAGTCGTAACAACGACAATATCCAAACCACGGACACGGTTAACTTGATCGTAATCAATTTCTGGGAAAATAAGTTGTTCACGAATTCCCAACGTGTAGTTTCCACGACCATCAAAGGCCTTTGGTGAAACTCCACGGAAGTCACGAACACGTGGCAATGAAACGTTGATCAACTTATCCAAGAAGTCGTACATACGCTCACCACGCAAAGTAACCTTAGTACCGATTGCCATACCCTCACGCAAACGGAAGCCAGCGATTGACTTCTTAGCGCGAGTGATAACTGGCTTTTGACCAGCAATCAATTCCAATTCAGCAACAGCTTCATCCAAGTTCTTTGAGTTTGATACAGCGTCACCAACACCCATGTTAAGCACGATCTTTTCGATCTTAGGTGCTTGCATGATTGATGAGTACTCAAACTTTTCGATCAATGAAGGCGTTACTTCATTGACGTACTTTTCCTTCAAGCGATTTGCCATGATAATGATTTCCTCCTTTCACCTAGAAATTATGCCAAAGTCGTTCCAGACTTCTTAGCAAAACGTACCTTCTTACCATCTTCAACCTTGTAACCAACCTTAGTTGGTTCGTTAGTAGAAGGGTCAAGCAATTGTACGTTTGAAACGTGGATTGGAGCTTCAAGCTCAACAATTCCACCTTGTGGGTATTGGTTGTTTGGCTTTTGGTGCTTCTTTACAATGTTCACACCTTCGACAACAACACGGTCCTTGGCGGCCAAAGTCTTTACGACTACACCTTCCTTGCCCTTGTCCTTGCCGGCGATAACCTTAACCTTGTCACCAGTCTTCACAAACATGCGAGGCTTCCTCCTTGATTTAATGATGGTAATTACAATACTTCAGGTGCCAATGACACAATACGCATGTAATCATTGTCACGCAATTCACGCGCAACAGGTCCGAAGATACGAGTACCTACAGGGCTCTTGTCATCCTTTACGATGACTGCAGCGTTCTCATCGAACTTGATGTATGAACCATCAGCACGGTGAACTCCTGAAACAGTACGAACGATAACAGCCTTAACGACGTCACCCTTCTTTACAGTACCACCAGGAATAGCTTGCTTAACAGTTGCGACGATCATGTCACCGATACCGGCGAACTTACGACCTGATCCACCCAAAACCTTGATAGTCAAGATCTCACGTGCACCAGAATTGTCAGCAACCTTCAAACGACTCTCTTGTTGAATCACGATTTTGTCCTCCTTCCGTTATTGGTAAGATTCGAGATTAAACGATTAGATAATAACGGCCTTCTCGACGATTTCTACCAAACGGAAGCGCTTTGTAGCTGACGTTGGACGCGTCTCCATGATGCGTACAATGTCACCTTGCTTAGCTTCGTTGTTTTCATCGTGAGCCTTAAACTTCTTCGTGTACTTAACACGCTTACCATAAACTGGGTGGTTCTTATAAGTTTCGATGGCAACAGTGATTGTCTTGTCCATCTTATCTGAAACCACGCGGCCTTGGTAAACCTTACGTGCGTTACGAGCTTCAGTCATATCGGTCTCCTCTCTTAGTCTACTTGTTCAATTCTTGTTGACGAATGACCGTCTTGATACGTGCGATTTGCTTACGTACTTCTGACAATCGAGCCGTGTTCTCAAGTTGACCAGTAGCTAATTGGAAACGCAAGTTGAACAATTCTTCCTTGTAGCTCTTTTCCTTGGCAACCAACTCAGCTTGGCTGAGACCCTTGATTTCGTTTTGTAGATCCTTGATCTTCATTATTCACCCTCCACTTGGCGAGTCAAGATCTTAGTCTTGACTGGCAACTTGTTAGATGCAAGACGCAAGGCTTCGCGGGCAACCTCTTCAGGAACACCGGCAACTTCAAACATTACCTTGCCGCGCTTGACAGGTGCAACCCATCCGTCTGGAGTACCCTTACCGTTACCCATACGAACACCAACACCCTTAGAAGTGTATGACAAGTGTGGGAAAATCTTGATCCAAACTTGACCACCACGCTTCATGTGACGCGTCATAGCAATACGAGCAGCCTCGATTTGACGGTTTGAGATCCAGTGTGATTCAGTGGCTTGCAAACCAAACTCACCAAATGTAACTGTCTTACCACCCTTGGCCTCACCGCGCATCTTTCCACGGTGTGGACGGCGGTACTTTACACGCTTTGGTACTAGCATGTTACTCGCCTCCTTGCTTCTTTACAGACTTCTTCTCTGGCAAAATGTCACCACGGTAAATCCAAGTCTTAACACCCAATTGACCGTAAGTAGTTGTTGCCTCATCCCATGAGTAGTCGATGTCAGCACGCAATGTGTGCAAAGGCACCGTACCCTCAGTGTATTGCTCTACTCGAGCAATGTCAGCTCCGTTGATACGTCCAGAAACTTGCGTCTTGATACCCTTGGCACCAGCACGCATAGCACGTTGGATAGCACCACGCATTGCACGACGGAATGCCACACGGCGCTCCAAGTCAGATGCAATTTGTGAACCTACCAAGTGGGCGTCCAAATCAGGCTTCTTAATCTCAATGATGTTGATGTGGACACGCTCGCCCTTAGCAACCAACTTTGAAAGTTCGTTACGCAATGCATCAACTTCAGAACCACCCTTACCAATAACCATACCTGGCTTAGCAGTGTGGATTGAGATGTTCACGCGGTTAGCAGTACGCTCAATTTCGATACGTGAAACTGATGCGTCAGCCAACTTAGTCTCGATGTACTTACGCAACTTCAAATCTTCGTGCAAAGCCGTTGCGTAGTCCTTCTTGTTTGCGTACCACTTAGCATCCCAGTCGCGGATGATGCCGACACGCATACCAGTTGGGTTAATCTTTTGACCCATGACTCAATCCTCCTTACTTTTCTTTTACCACAATCGTGATGTGGCTTGTACGCTTGTTGATTGGTGAAGCTGAACCCTTGGCACGTGGACGGAAACGCTTTAGCGTTGGTCCTTCGTTAGCAAAGGCTTCTGCAACTACCAAATCTTCGCGATCTAGTGAGAAGTTGTTCTCAGCGTTAGCAACTGCTGAGTTCAACACCTTGTATACATCTTCTGAGCTGTGGTTTGGCAAGAATTGCAAAATTGCAAATGCCTCAGCCACAGACTTACCACGAACTTGGTCAAGCACTAGGCGGACCTTACGTGGAGCGACACGAACGATCTTCGCTGTGGCGCGTGCTGACGTGATTTGTTCAGCCATTGTATTGTCCTCCTATATTACTTGCGCTTAGTCTTCTTATCGTCTGCTGCGTGTCCGCGGAACGTACGCGTAGGGACGAACTCACCAAGCTTGTGACCGACCATGTCTTCTTGTACCAAAACCGGCACGTGCTTACGTCCATCGTAAACAGCAAAAGTCAATCCAATAAAGCTAGGGAAAATCGTTGAACGACGTGACCATGTCTTGATGACAGCTTGCTTTTCTGAAGCGTTGGCTTCTTCAACCTTCTTCAACAAGTGAGCGTCAGCAAATGGTCCCTTCTTCAGGCTACGACCCATTTTAAGGTCCTCCTCTCGTTTGCTAAAAACTTATTAATTACGGAGTGTAAGTGATTACTTGCCCTTACGACCGCGAACAATGAACTTCGTTGAACGAGCCTTCTTGTTACGCGTCTTCTTACCGGCAGTCTTCTTACCCCATGGTGACATTGGTGATGGACGTCCAACTGGCGCCTTTCCTTCACCACCACCGTGTGGGTGATCGTTAGGGTTCATAACTGATCCACGAACGTGTGGACGTTGACCCTTCCAACGACGACGACCAGCCTTACCCCAGTTGATCAATGAGTGTTGTTCGTTACCAACAACTCCAACTGTGGCACGGTTAACGGCCAAGATCATACGTACTTCACCTGATTGCAAGCGAACAAGTACGTACTTTCCTTCCTTACCCAACAATTGTGCTGATGCACCGGCAGAACGGGCCAATTGACCACCCTTACCAGGCTTCAACTCGATGTTGTGGATTTGTGTTCCGTCAGGGATGTTTGCCAATGGCAAAGCGTTTCCGACCTTGATGTCGGCTTCAGGCCCTGATTGAACAGTCATTCCAACTTCCAAGCCCTTAGGCGCCAAGATATATGCCTTAGTACCGTCAGTGTATTGCAACAAAGCGATGTTAGCAGTACGGTTTGGATCGTATTCGATCGCTACAACCTTAGCTGGAACATCATCCTTTGTACGCTTGAAGTCGATAATACGGTATTGGCGCTTGTGTCCACCACCACGGTGGCGCACAGTCATGTGACCGTATGAGTTACGAGCACCAGTGTTTGACTTTGATTCCAACAAGCTCTTTTCAGGCGTCGTCTTAGTGATTTCAGCAAAATCTGAAGACGTCATGTTACGACGACCGTTAGAGGTTGGCTTGTACTTCTTGATAGCCACGCTAATTTCCTCCTAATTAGTTTTCGTTGAACAATTGAATGTCCTTAGAAGCGGCAGTCAACTTAACAGTTGCCTTCTTACGCTTCTTAGTGTAACCAGCGAAACGTCCTTGACGCTTCAACTTACCACGTACGTTCGCCGTGTTGATCTTTTCAACCTTAACATCGAAAATCTCTTCAATAGCGCGCTTAATTTGTGGCTTAGTGGCGCGAACATCAACTTCAAACGTGTAACGCTTTTCATCCAAAACGCTCATCGTTTGTTCAGTGATGACCGGGCGCAAAATGATATCGCGTGCGTCCATTATGCCAAAACCTCCTCAACTTGTGCCAAAGCTGATTGAACTACAACCAACTTATCGTTGTTGATTACGTCAAGCACGTTAACACCCTTTGCAGTCATAACAGTAACGTTTTCCAAGTTACGTGCTGCCAATGCTGCGTTAGCGTTATCATCGTCCAAGACAACCAACGTCTTTTCGTTTACGTTCAAGTTGTTCAAAACTGCCTTGAATTCCTTAGTCTTAGGAGCGTCGAATGACAATGCATCGACAACAACCAAAGCTGAGTCCAAAACCTTTTGTGACAACACTGACTTCAATGCCAAACGGTAAACCTTCTTTGGCAACTTGTAGGCGTATGAACGTGGAGTAGGTCCGAAGACAATACCACCACCACGCCATTGTGGAGAACGGATTGAACCTTGACGGGCACGTCCAGTTCCCTTTTGACGCCAAGGCTTCTTACCACCACCTGAAACCGCTGAACGGTTCTTAACGGCGTGAGTACCTTGACGCATTGATGCGCGTTGCATCAAAACAGCGTCGGTAACAACGTTGTTGTTTGGCTCGATTCCGAAGATTGAGTCGTTCAACTCGATCTCACCGGCGTTTGAGCCGTCTTGCTTAAACAAAGCAACCTTAGTCATGTTAGTTTCCTCCCTTCGTCCTTATTACTTAGCCTTAACAGAGTACTTAACAGTAACAAGTGACTTGTTGGCACCAGGAACATTACCCTTAACCAAGATCACGTTGTTTTCTACATCAACGCGAACTACTTGCAAGTTTTGTACAGTGCGCTTGTGGTTACCCATGCGTCCAGGCAACTTCTTACCCTTGAAGACGCGGTTGATGATGGCACCCAATGAACCAGGACGACGGTGGTAACGAGAACCGTGCGCCATAGGACCACGTGATTGGCCATCCTTCTTGATGTTACCTTGGTAACCATGACCCTTTGTGATTCCAGTTACGTCAACAGCTTCGCCAGCAGCGAAGATATCAACCTTAACTTCATCCCCAACATTGAATTCTCCCTCAGCGTCGCGGATTTCACGAATGTAGCGCTTAGGGGCCGTGTTTGCCTTGGCAACGTGACCTTGCTCAGGCTTGTTGCTCAAAACGGCACGCTTGTCTTGGTAACCCAATTGAACTGCGTTGTAACCGTCGTTTTCCAAAGTCTTAACTTGGAGAACTACGTTTGGCGTAGCTTCAATTACCGTTACGGGGATAAGCTCACCGTTCTCAGTGAATACCTGAGTCATGCCGACTTTGCGGCCTAAGATACCCTTAGTAGTCATGACTATCTCCTTTGAATAGTAAATCTAAATTTTTGATCAGTTAAATGCTTAATCAGGCAAGTTGTTGTTTGTTGTTGCGTTGTAAAAATTACAACTTGATTTCGATGTCAACACCGCTTGGCAATTCAAGCTTTGACAAAGCATCAACCGTCTTAGCAGTTGGGTTCACGATATCGATCAAACGCTTGTGAGTGCGCATTTCGAATTGCTCACGTGAATCCTTGTGCTTGTGTGGTGAACGCAAAACCGTGTACAACGTACGCTCAGTAGGCAATGGAATAGGACCTGAAATTTCAGCACCTGTACGCTTTGCCGTCTCAACAATCTTTTCTGCTGAAGCATCCAAGATCTTGTGCTCGTACGCCTTCAAACGGATACGAATCTTCTTACTTGCCATGATATAAATTCTCCCTTCGTCCATATTGGAATATGAAACTAACTCCGTGGAAACTACCGACGCACCCCAAAGAGCTCCATGGCAATGGGCCCCGTGGCAATGCTGCCGGGTGTGTCGCAACCTCCCACATCATCGCTTGTCGATGGCACGTTAATATACCCGGGTGAATAACCCACCCGTATTTAACGTACTAGAATATAATACAGCATACTAAATGCATTAGCAAGCTTTTTCGCCAACTTTGTTGTGACAAATGTATCACCTTTTTTCACGCCGGCTTCATAATTAATTCCGAAAACTATAATAACTAATTTCCTAACTAATTACCACCCTTTAGGCTCACGAATTTCTTTTCAATTCTTGTGCGTTGAAATTATCGTGTTTATTCATGATGATTCCTATATAATAGTACTTAGTTTACACATACAGTTATGTTGATTAAGGGTATTCGCCATTTTGGCTACCCTATTTCAACTATACATATAGTAGTAATTAAGGAGTTTCCCGATCTTATGACGCATTCACAAACAACATTACATCCAATATGGGATGAGTTCCCTGCTATTCGTAAGGAGCTGCAAGGGGTATTAGATCGTATCGAAGCTAACTTAGACGCCAATGACGCCGACGTCGAAGCCGCCCTTATAGATATGTTCTCGCACGGTGGCAAATTGCTACGCCCTGCATTCACAATTTTGATTGGTCGTTTCTTTCCAGCGGAGCGTGAACCATTATTAAACTTGGCTGCAACGGTAGAAATGTTGCATACAGCCTCACTTGTCCATGACGACATCATCGACGACTCGCCCAAGCGACGTCACGCCGAATCTGTTCAGTCACGATTCGGTAAGGATGTTGCTGCGTATACGGGAGATTACCTCTTCGCCGTAACATTCCGTACGTTGGCTGATAACACAAACGACATTAACGTTGTTCGGATGGCCACACGTTACCTAGAACGTATCCTATCTGGTGAGCTAACCCAACGGACAAATCACTATAAGCGTGATATGACCATCGCAAATTATGAAGATCAAATCGCTGGTAAGACAGCTGCCCTCTTTGTATTAGCAGCCAACTTAGGAATTGCTGCCAGTCGTGCCCCAAAAGATTTTGCGGACCTCGCAACTGACTTTGCCTACAACGTTGGTATGGCCTTCCAAATTCTTGATGACTTACTCGATTACAGTGCTGATAGCACAACTTTAGGTAAGCCAACCTTGAATGACGTCCGTGAAGGAGTCTACTCAGCGCCTTTAATCATTGCCATGCAAGATAACGAGGAGATTCAAGCGCTACTCGCCAAAGGTGCTACGATTACCGATGATGAAGCCGTTCACCTAGGCGAGTTGGTCCGAGCCTCTGGCGCACTAGCCGTTGCCGAAGACATGGCGGTCGCCTATACTAACACAGCCCTAGAACGACTGGCTGACATGCCTGAACACGAATCAAAGCGTATCTTACTCAGTATCAGTCAAACGTTGCTCACCCGTAACGATTAATTCTGCATTATTATATAGAAGAAAAGCACGTAACAGCTGAAAAAAGTTGTTACGTGCTTTTTTTATTAGTCTTCTTCTAAATAATCGAATTCAAGGGCTGGATTAGCATTTAATGACCAATCACCACGCTTACCATGCCGATATGCAATATCCCCAGCTGCACCAATCATCGCTGCGTTATCGCCAGCCAACTTAATTGGCACAGGAATAAACGTTGTCTCTGGAAATTCAGCCATCATTGCCGTTAGTCCATCACGCAGACCACGATTGGCAGCAACTCCGCCAGCTACAATAAATGATTTCACAGGATAGTTTTGCAGTGCCCGTCGTGTCTTAGTGACTAAGACCTCAACCACAGCTGCTTGGAAGGAAGCCGCTAAGTTAATATGGTCAACCGTTTCGCCACGTTGATCCGCATTATGCATTAAGTTAATCACCGCGCTCTTCAAGCCTGAAAATGAAAAATCATAGCGATCATCGTTCATGAGTGCGCGTGGCAAATCATATGTGGGTTCACCTTGGTGCGCCATTTCATCAATTGTCTTACCTGATGGATATTGGAGCCCCATCGTTCGACCAACCTTATCGTAACTTTCACCAGCAGCATCATCACGCGTATCACCGATCACAAGGTAATCGTATTCCTCACGCATCAAAACTAATTCCGTGTGCCCACCTGAAACCATCAAAGCCAAGGCCGGGTATTGGATGGGCGCCACGAAGTTCGCCGCACTGATGTGACCTGCCAAGTGAATAACTGGCACTAACGGCAATTGATGCGCCCAGGCAATTGTCTTAGCTGCCGTCACCCCAATCAACAGGGCCCCAACCAAGCCAGGTCCTTGAGTAACTGCGATTGCCGTCAAATCTTGGTATGTTAATCCGGCATCCTGTAAAGCGGCATCAGCTAATACCGTTACCTGTTCAATGTGGTGCCGACTAGCAACTTCCGGCACAATGCCACCAAAACGTTGATGACTTTTAATCTGAGTAGCTGTCTCCAAGCTCACGATTTCAATGCCATCTTTAACAATGGCCACACTGGTTTCGTCGGCACTCGATTCAAATGCCATTATGTATCGCGCCATCTTGTCCTCCTATTCCGTTGCTAATGGTAACGTGACATCCATTAGATATGCATCTTCTTTCGGATCACGATAATAATCCTCGCGAATGTTATAAATAATAAAACCTAGTCGCTCATATAATTTGATTGCTCGTTTATTACCTTGGCGCACTTCAAGTAAAATACGTGTACCTGCATCGAAGCCGATTAACCATTGACGCAACAGGCGCTCACCTAGGTGTTGCCCCTGAACGCCCGGCATGATGGCAACGTTAGTGATTTCAAGTTCTTCACCTAAATGTGTCCCACCAACAAACCCAATCGGTTCGCCATCAGCTTCAATAATCATGTAACGGGCAAATTTGTTTTTCAAATCATTTGCAAAGGTTTGTTTTGACCAAGGTGATCCTTTATACGCTGCTTTGGCAATTGCATAAAGTTCCTCAGTTGTAGTTTCATTTCTGAACGTAAAATCCATCTGTTTTTCTCCCGAGAATCTGCGCCATGTCCAGCGCATCTTCCCCGTTGTCTTCATAATAATGTGCTTTGCGTCGCACTACCTGGAACCCTAAGCGTTCATAGAGCCGTTGAGCACTTGTATTAGACACGCGTACTTCCAGTGACATCCGATTAAAGCGAATTTGCTTAGCAACCGTCATCATATACATCAATAAGAAGGTCCCAATACCGCGTCCCTGCCAGTGCGGTGCAACGGTCACATTGGTAATATGCACCTCGTGGATGCCTGGGCGGAAAGCCGCGCCGATATAGGCTACCATCGCGCCAGTCTCAGGTTCGCGAACGATGACATACAACCGTTCGCGTGAACGATGTAACTCGTTATGGAAAATATCAGCAGACCACGGTTCTTCCCCGTGGTAAGCTTCTCGTTCCAATTCCACCATTTCATCAACATCTTGATACTGTGCCGGCACCAATTCAAAATCGAACCCTTTGACGCTGATCGTCTGCTTAAATTCTCGTAAGCTCTGTGGTAGCGGATGCATTTGCCAGTGTAACCAGTTTTTAAACCTTTTCCACATAAATGCCATCACCTGCGTCAGGGTGTGCCTTTGCCCAATCTGCCTCAGCTTGTGAAAGTCGGTAATAATTTGGCACAAATTGATGAATATCAGTTATCTCCGTTAGTACCGGTGTGTCCGCTGTTAGCATCATCATATTAGCTGCATGTGGCAAATTATCTTCAGCAAATATCACCTCTGGCAGTGCCGCTTGAAAATCATCTGCAAAGCGCGCCCATTCACCAACTAACACAACTGGCCGTTGCTCTTCACGAAGCGTTGCAATCAACTTTGGCACATTGGTATGCCGGTCTGGTGCAACCTGGACCAGGCGATCATTGTCGCGGACATACCCCCCTGCATACAAATTGTCATTCCGGGCATCCATAATCGGTACAATCACCGCATCAGACCGCACCACATTCGTTGCTAAGACTGCCAAGCTTGAGACCCCTTGCAACGCAATCTGCAATGTAAAGGCCAATGTTTTTGCTGTCGTCACCGCAATCCGCAAGCCCGTATACGATCCGGGCCCTTGGCTCACAATTACTCGGTCTAGGTCTGATGGTTGCCAACCAGCTTCACGCACTAGTTCGTCAATAAAAGGCAACAATTGTACTGAGTGATTTTTGGCAACATTTGTCTCCCGTTGCCCAATTAGTTTGTCATCTTCAAACAATGCCACACTAAGTGGTTGATTGCTTGTATCAAAGGCAATAGTCTTCATGATTACCTTTCTCCCATCATTTTTTACACGTAAATGTCTAACTGCTATTTTACCGCATTTTTTCTGGATTAACACAAAAACCCCAGAGTGGTAAACTCCAGGGTTTATTAATTGATTATTAACGGTCTTCGTAACCGTGTGGGTGTTGTTGGTGCCAAGTCCATGCCGTCTTGATAATTTCTTTAACGTCATCGTACTTTGGCGCCCATCCCAACACTTCGCGGGCCTTAGCTGAAGAAGCCACCAATGAGTCTGGGTCTCCGGCACGACGTGGACCAACTTCGGCAGGGATTTCCTTACCCGTTGCTTCGCGTGCTGCTTCAACCATTTGCTTTACTGAGAAGCCGTTGGCTGAACCCAAGTTAAATTGATTTGACTCGTTACCCTTTGCCAAGTAGTCCAAAGCCAAAACGTGCGCGTTGGCCAAATCCATAACGTGTACATAGTCACGCACATTGAAGCCGTCTGGCGTGTTGTAGTCATCCCCAAACATCATAATCTTCTCACGTTGACCCAAAGCCGTTTGCAAGATAATTGGCACCAAGTGCGTCTCGACTGGGTGATCTTCACCAATTGAACCATCAGCCTTAGCACCCGCAACGTTGAAGTAACGCAAGGCAACCCACTTCAAACCGTAAGCTTCATCAGCCCACTTCATGATGTGTTCCATTTGAAGCTTTGACTCACCATATGGGTTGATTGGGTTTTGTGGCGTCGTTTCCTTAATTGGGTTTTCTTCAGGAATACCGTAAGTTGCAGCCGTTGATGAGAAGACAATTTGCTTCACGTCAAACTCCAACATTACTTCCAACAAAGCAATCATTCCAGCCGTGTTGTTATCGAAGTACTTTAGTGGATCAGCCATTGATTCTGGGACAATTGAAGAAGCAGCAAAGTGCACAACTTGTTCAATATTTTCCTTTTCAAAAACCTCACGCAAAGCTGCCTTATCACGAATATCTACTTCGTAAAAAGGAACTCCTGCAGGAACCGCAGCACGGTGACCTGTCAACAAGTTGTCGACAACCACCACGTCACGTCCATCTGACAACAACGTATCAACCATGTGTGAACCGATGTATCCGGCTCCACCAAGTACCAAAATGGCCATGTTTGTATCTCCTAAATGATTTATTACTTCTTAGTTTAGCTTAATTTTCAGCGTCCGTCCATTCGATTGCCGCCTCGGCTGACAAGGTATCACCCGACCAAATGCGGTGAATTGTGGCATCTTCCAATGTTTGAGCCTCTGACTTAATTGTGTCGCCCAACAAAACTTCGTGCTCGTACTTAATATTCAAGCGCTTTGGTTCATGGGTCTTCACGAAATCGTGATCCAACACGTCTTGAATCCAGTCAAAGTACTTTGAATTATTCACGTGTTGGTTTGAATCGATATCCAAATAGCGCACCACATATTCTTGCGTCACATCCACCGGAATATCAGCGATCATATGTTGTGGCTCTGGTTGACGTGGAATCTTCTTCACCCGTTCTGGTTCATACGCATCCACCATCTCTTGTGGAATGCGCGCCATGCGACGACGTTCCATATCAATCATGGCGTACAACGCATCGATTTCAACAAGCACATTCCCGGCTTCATCAAGAATCCGGTACATGCGCTTGGCAAAGAAGGGATTAAACTCCTTAGCCAGCGTTTGCAACGTTAAATTCTCACCGATTTTTGGTCGGCGATTAATTTCAACCATGTGCTGTAAAATAATCCAACCAATCCCTTGTGCGTGGACAAAATCTGGTCCCACCTCAAGATCAACACTTTGTTGGGTCGAGCTCAGGACAGCTAGATTAAAAATCATTGGTAAGCTCAACTTACCTGTTACGTCTGCTTCGTAGTACAGCACTTGGTGTTGCATACTGTAAATTTCTGCCATTGTTCTAATTTTCTCCTTGGTATTCCAAGTACAAGGCTTGTCGGTCCAAGTCACGGGCCTTCGCAATTTGCTTCACAGCCGCCGTGGCTTTCATGCCTGACTCAACCAGAGCACGGACCGCTTGCACTGGTGTCATATCGGCGAGTGGGTCATCATCCGCTTCGGTAACCGGGTTATCATTTCCTGCCACCATCATCACAAATTCCCCTCGCACTTCATTTTCGTTCGCCCAATCTGCCAACTCTTGCGCTGTCCCACGCAAGAACTCCTCGTAGCGCTTCGTTAGCTCACGTGCTAAGACTACCTGACGTTCGGGGCCAAATGCCTTCACAATTGTTTGTAGCGTTTTGGCTAAACGGTGTGGTGCCTCATAAAAAATCATCGTTTCCGTGTGGCTGTTTAGGTTCTGTAATTCCGCAAGTTGTTCTTTTGGCTTGCGAGCTAGGAAGCCATAAAACATGAACGGTTGCGGTGCAAGGCCTGAGGCAATCAACGCCGTAATACCTGCACTCGCCCCTGGCAACGGTACAACCGGAATGTTTTGGGCTACCGCCGCCTTAACTAGTTCGTGCCCCGGATCAGAAATAGATGGCATTCCGGCATCAGAAACTTGCGCAACATCCTCACCAGCAGCTAAGCGAGCCACCAATTCTGGAATACGCGTCTCCTTATTATGCTCATGGAACGACACTTGTTTGGTTTGAATATCAAATTGATTCAACAATTGTTGCGTATGACGGGTATCTTCGGCCGCAATCACCGCGACCGCCTTCAACGTGTCAATTGAACGCACGGTCATGTCACCCAGATTTCCAATGGGCGTTGGTACTAGATACAGCGTACCCGTGGTGTGTGTGGCAAAACTCTTTTGTTGATTCATGATAAACCTGCTAACTTAAATTGACTTTCCAAAACCGTTGATTCAACCGTCGTTTGGAAATTAATGTTCTTTTGTAATCGTTGTGGCGCCGCTAAGACGATATCCAGGACAGCTAACAACGTCGCCGTCGTATAACGTTGTCCGTCACGTTGCCAGGTACCACCAGCTGAAAAGCGCACTGGTACGTCGCCCGTTCGGCTCAGTAAGATGTCACGCCAAGCTTGTGCCATCATCGCAAGTAAGGCGCGCGCCCGATCTGGTTCACCAGCTAATGGCACCAAATTCGTTTGCACCATTGTAAAGGCGGTATCGTCTTTCTTGAGTGTTGCTGTCACCAGGTTGCCAACGGCCTGCTCAGCTTGTTGAAACCAATCATCAACCAACCACTCAGCCGCCACCTCGCTGCTGTCAGTGAGTGTCCGAACTAAATCAGCTTGGGCTGCATTGAAACCAACCGCCATTAATGATGACTGCATCTGTTCGGGCCCTAATGCTGGAAAATCAACCACCTGGGTGCGTGACACCACTGTTGGCAAAATTTGTGCCCGGTTTTCAGCAATCAAAATCGCCGTTTGTTGCCCCACCGGTTCCTCGATAAACTTCAGTAGCCCGTTTGCCGCACTACTCGTCATCGTATCAGCACCAGCAACGATAAAGACTTTTTGGTTACCTTCAACCGCCGTCTTGGTAAACTCATCCCGCAAGAAGCGGACTTGATCGACTTTGATACTATTGCCATCAGGTGCTAATTGAATCACGTCTGGGTGTTCATTAGACGCAATACGTTGGCACTGATCACACATCCCATCCGGTTGGCCATCCGCCGTCACGTTACGACACATCAGGCGCATTGCTAGCCAATCCGCTACTAGCCCTTGGCCACGGCCACGTGGTCCAGTAAACAAAAAGGCGTGGGCAAGTTGGTCACTTGCCACCGCCTGTTTGAATTGCGCAATTACTTGCGGTTGTTGCGCATTTGCCTGTGCAATTAATTCTTTGGCGTCCATCTGCACTCCTTAGAAGCGGTGGAATTGTTCAATATCTTGAACAAACACCGTAGCCCCACCAACTTGAACTTCCATCGGCGTTGTGGCTGTTGACTCCATTGAAACGTCCAAGCTAACCGCTGGCGTCATAAATTGCTTACGCGTGTGTGACGTCTCTTTGATAATCTCTAACACTTCAGCCACACGATCATCTTCAATTCCGACCATAAACGTTGTGTTTCCTGAACGGAGGAAGCCACCTGAAGTTGCCAAACGCGTGGCACGCACATTGGCCTTAACAAATTCTAATCCTAACTTGTTTGCATCTTTATCTTGCACAATCGCGATAACCATCTTCATAAGCCGAACCTCCTAGTCCTTTAAACCGAGTACCGGTGCCAATGCTGCCCATGTGTCAGCAATCACCGCATCTAGATTTTGTTCTGCATCAATTATCAAAAAGCGTTCTGGATCCGCCACTGCTAGCGCATGGTAAGCATCAGAAACCCGTCGGTGGAATGATAAGGCCTCTACGTCCAAACGATTCACTTCGTCTTGACGCGTCGTTTGAATGCGATTGAGACCGACTTCCGGCCGGATATCTAAGTATACCGTTGCCGCTGGCATCATCCCTTCGATTGCAAAGTCGTTAATCGCCGTGACTGCATCGGTACCAATTTCGCGACCGCCACCTTGATAGGCAATTGAACTGTCGACATAGCGATCCGTAATCACAACTTTATCAGCCGCAAGCGCTGGTAAAATTGTCTGAACCAAGTGTTGCCGACGTGACGCTGCGTATAACAACGCCTCCGTCTTCTTATCCATCTCGGTATTTGCCGGGTCTAGCACCAAATCACGGATAGCCTCTGCAATTTTGTTTCCCGTTCCACCAGGTTCACGCGTTAACAACAGCCGCTCTCCCAATACCGGTTGTAGCCGAGCGACGATTGCACGCAGTACAGACGTCTTACCAGCTCCATCGGGTCCCTCAAACGAAATAAATGTTCCAGCCATCGTTGTCACCACTCTCACTTTTTGTTTTGTACTATATTATAGCAAAAAAAAGAGCAGTTTAGGTATTCAACCTAAACCGCTCAACCAATTCAACTAGATTGACCAATCAATATTCTCTGGCTTTACGAACGCCAATTCAAATAAATAATTCGCAATACGCTTCTCAGACCACTTGCTACCGTGGTCTGGCAATAGCCGTGAATTATCAATTAAACGTTCCTTCACCCACTTTGCGTTGGCGTCTGACCATTGCGTATTCTTCGCAATAATCGCACCAAATTCAGCGTTTGAATAAGTCTTATCGCTCATAACTCTTCTCCTCTTCCCAATCCTAACTACAATTCAGGGTGGACAAAGGCTGTTGACCAATGCCCCTTCATATCACGCTGCCGTGCTGCCCGTAGGAGGAAGAAATACTTTTGTCGCGCTTTATCTGTTTCAGCTTTAATCAATCGTGGATCAACATCGCTTTCAAACATGGCAACTTCTGACATTTTCGCCTTTTCATAGTCAAACTTAGCACGATCGATAGCTTGCGATAGCTGTTCATCATATGCTTTCGTATCCACCTTAGGGCGCTTAAACAAGTTAAACATTAAAGCTTCGTCCTTCCTTCCACGGCCTTGATCAAGGTAATCTCATCCGCATAGTCAATGTCACTACCAACTGATAGTCCGGTTGCCAACCGTGACACCGTCAACCCAGCCGGCTTCAACAAACGTGACAAGTACATTGCTGTCGCTTCACCTTCAGCGTTGGCATTCGTTGCCACAATAACTTCTTGAATGTCTTCGTCTTTTTGTAGGCGCGTAACCAATGACTCAATATTAATGTCATCAGGTCCCTTACCAGACAAGGGCGACAAGACACCGTGCAGTACGTGGTACAAACCGCGATACTCACCCGTATTTTCAATGGCCATTAAGTCACGGACTTCTTCAACCACCAACACTTGGCTTTGATCACGCGTTGGATCAGAGCAAATGGCACATGGTTGCGTTTCCGTTAAATTCCCACAGATTGAGCAAAAGCTTAAATCACGCTTTGCTGAAATCAACGATTGGGCAAAGCCTGTCACGTCTTCTTCCTGCATATCAATCGTGTGGAAAGCCAAGCGAGTTGCGGTCTTGATACCAATCCCGGGCAACTTAGTGTAACTATCAATTAGTTTAGCAATTGGTTCTGGATATTGCACGTTACACGCCTTCTTTCTCTATAAGTGCGTTGTCTCTTAGAACATTCCCTTTGGGGCGTATTGCCCCAAACGCTTTTGTTGGTCAGCCTCGATTTGTTGCAAGGCATCGTTAACAGCTACCAAAATCATGTCTGACATACCATCGACATCGTCAGCATCGACAATTTCTGGCTTGATTTGCAAGTCCTTCAATTCGCGGTTACCGTTGAACGTTGCCAACACAACATCTGAAGGTGCGTGACCCGTATAGTCCGTTGCTGCAATTGCTTCTTGCTCATTTTGCATTTGCTCTTGCATCTTCTTCACTTGCTTCATCATTGATTGCATATTTTGTCCACCAAACATATCTGGTCCCTCTTTTCTAACTTAATTAATCATCTATTTCTTCAACAATATCACTGCCAAACAGACGTTCAGCTTCCGCAACCACTGGTGCCGGTCCGGTTTCAGCTTCCGAGGCGACGTCCATCGCCGTTAAGCTAGCTAAATCATCCGCCACAGCGGTGGCTGTTTGTGTCTCAACCTGCTGTTGGGTAGCTGTCGTTTGGGCAGTACCCTTACGTTGTGCCACAAAGGCTGCCCGCATCTTAGGCCACTCTTCGGCATTAACAAAGACCAATTGGCGTTCATGTTGTGCCTGGGTCAAAATTTGAATTTGTGTCACCATCGTGTTCAATAGCTCCGCATTGCGCATCGCATTTGACTTGATGACATCAAAATCAAAACCGACAACCAATCCTTCTGGCGACGCCGCAATTGGGCGAGCCACATTCAACATCGCCTGTTGCGGTACTGGCAACATATTCACCATGTCTGCCCAGACGGCAACAACCCGATCTAAGTCACCGCGCGTCGCGGCACTCAAAACGCTAAACACTGCTGCTTGGTCATCGCTAACACGTGGTGCTACGCGACTTGGTACCGGCGTCGGCTGAACTGCTGGCGTCTCATTAACTTCCGGTGCCGTGCTTGCTGGTTCACCTGTCGGCTCTGAAACTGGTGCCTCACTAACCGGTGCTGTCGGTGTTGACTGAGCTGGCGCCACGGCTTGTGGTCGTTGTGGTTGTGGCTCAGCCACAACCTTGGTTGCTGATACACGTTCAACGGTCACTGGTGCCGTCGTAGGCAACGGTTGACTCAACTTAACCGTCAACACTTCCAAGTAGATACTTGGCCGATTTGTATAGCGTAGTTGTTGCTGTGTATCATTCAGCGTATCAATCATGCGGTACCAAACCGTTGCGGGTGTATCACTCGCTAACGCTTTAAAAATATCATCCGGTACAATACTAATTAATTCGGGTGCTTCAGTGTGCAACAACAAATCACGTGCATAGCTAATCAAATCTTCAACGAAACGACTGGCATCTTTACCAGCTGACAATACTTCAGATAACTTCGCTAATGCCGCCTTGGTGTCTTGTTGCACAACAGCTTGTACATACTCTCCCAATAACGTTTGAGTAACTGAGCCTGTCACCAACAACGCGTTTTCTAGCGTAACATGACCATCCCCAAACGAGAGCGCCTGATCTAGAATACTCAACGCGTCACGCATCCCACCATCAGCAGCGTTAGCAATCACGCGAATGGCCGCTTCGTCATAGGTATCACCTCGTTGATCCAAGATGTACGTCATACGATCATACGCTGCCTTCGCATCAATTCGCTTAAAATCAAAGCGTTGCGTACGTGAAATGATTGTGGCTGGGATTTTTTGTGGTTCCGTCGTCGCTAAAATGAAAATGACGTTAGCTGGTGGTTCTTCCAAAGTCTTCAGCAACGCATTAAACGCCCCTGTCGACAACATGTGGACCTCATCAATGATGTAGACCTTATACTTCGCTTGCGTTGGTGCGTAATTCACATCCTCACGAATCTCACGAATTTCGTCAACACCGTTATTTGATGCGGCGTCCAATTCAATAACATCCCCCAACGTACCATTATCCGCCGCCTGGCACATGGCACAAACACCATCGGGTTCACCATTAATTGGATTCAAGCAATTAATGGCTTTGGCAAAAATCTTGGCCGCTGATGTCTTTCCCGTTCCACGTGGGCCGTTAAACAAGTACGCGTGCGTTGTTTGGCCCGTCATGATGGCGTTTTTCAACGTCTTGGTCACGACTTCTTGACCGATCATATCGCTAAATTTTTGCGGACGCCATGTCCGGTACAACGCCTGATACGCCATTGTGTGTGACCCCTTTCAACACTGTCAATTTAGACAGTCAACTAAGAATATTTCCTATTCTTATATTACCAGAAAAAAGTAAAAAAAACGCCAACCGATTAACATCGGTTAGCGATTAAAGTTCATAAGAAGTGAAGCACAATGCACGGTCTCCTTAGTGCTGCTGCCTTCCGACCCTGACACGGTTCGAAGTGCACACTTGCCCCACAAACAATATTATAGCAGGTGCATTACTTTTCTGCAAATGCATTAGGGGTTTCTTGTGCGGCTAACTCAGCTGCGCGGCGTGCTTTCTTTTCCGCCTTCTTTTGCTTACGAATCTCGCGAAAGAAATTACGCAACATATCCCCAGATTCCTGTTCACGAATACCTTGGTGCACATGTACTTGGTGATTCAAACGTTCATCTTCTAAGATGTGATACATCGAGTGGACAGCGCCAGCCTTCGGATCTTCGGCACCGTAGTAGACATCACTAATCCGCGACTGTTGAATAATGCCGGCACACATAATGCATGGTTCTAATGTGACAAACAGTTGGGCATCAGGCAGACGCCATGACTTCACCAAGCGGTTTGCTTCCGTGATAGCTTGTAACTCCGCGTGTTGACTAGCATCTTCTAATCGTTCACGCAAATTAAAGCCACGTCCAATAATCTCACCGTGTTGCACAACGACCGCACCAATCGGCACCTCACCTAATGCGCCGGCCTTCTTGGCTTCCTTGATGGCCTCACCCATGAAATAATCAACTTGTTCAGGCGTCAGCTCGCTCATGGTATACGCTCTCCAAAATATAGTAACCCTTGTTCTTCGCGATAGTTGCAGCATTACCAAACGTTTCCGTCATCAATGCCTTCGCTGATGGCGCGCCTTGTTTCTTCTGCAAGACCACGGTCAGTGTCCCACCATCAACCAAATAATCTTTCGCACCAGCAATCATATCTGACACAATTTCTTTACCCGCTCGAACCGGTGGATTCGTCAAAATCGCGGCAAATTTACCATCAACCCCAGAATAACGGTCAGATAACACCACTTCGATGCGATCTGACACACCGTTCTTTTGGGCATTACGCTTTACCAGCTCAGCGGCACGCTCATTAATTTCAGCCGCAACAAATTCACGTTCAGGCATCACCGTTGCCAACGCAATTGATACTGGGCCATAACCAGCACCCAAATCCAAAATTTTACCAGCAGGAATGTCTTGATCAAACGCTTCTAGCATTGTTCGCGTCCCAAAATCTACGGTAGACTTAGAAAAGACACCTGCGTCAGTCGTAAACGTTAAGGAATGTTCAAAAAGCGGGAATGTCCAAGTGTGCTCGTCGTGCGCAACACTTGGGTTCGCCGTGTAATAATGTTCAGCCATGTGAACCTCTTTCTATCTTCAGGTGTCAGACATCCTGATAATCTTCAAAGTTTTAGTCTATTAACTATTGTAAGATAAAGGCACTAATTATAAAAGCAAAGTACTTGGGGGAGTATGATATGACAACACATACAGTTGGCGTTTTTATGGGCGCCCAATACGGCCATTTAGAAGAATTCCACGAAGCCGCTGCAGCCATGGGGCGCGGTATCGCCGAACATGACTGGTCGTTAGTCTATGGTGGTTCTAAAAGTGGTTTAATGGGTGAAGTCGCTGTTAATGCGATTAACGCTGGGGCCGATGTGACCGGTATTCGACCTAACAGTTTTCTGCCAGAAGAAGCCGGTCATGAGTTACAAATGACCCACATCGACGTTCCTGACATGGATACTCGTAAGCGGATGATGTTTGATCAAGCGGATGCATTCGTCTTTTTGCCCGGCGGCATGGGTACCTTAGAAGAACTAGGCCAAGTGATGTCTTGGACTAAGCTGGGGTATTATGAAAAGCCGATTATTCTGGTTAATATTGCTGGTTTCTGGGACGATATGGTGGCCTGGTTTGAAACGGCCATCGATGCAGAATTTGTTACTCGTGAAGGATTATCGCATTTGGCTTTGATGCCAAGCGTCTCTGAAACGTTCACGTACCTTGAAGGTGAATTTGAAGAATAGAAAAAGAGCTGCGCATGATTTATTGTCATACGCAGCTCTTTTACTTAAGCAATAATATCTGTTTTTTCAACCATCCAGGCAGCCAATGCCATCAAAACAATTAACACCATTAACACAATCAGTTGAATCGTCCAA
Source organism: Weissella sp. MSCH1 (assembly GCF_045799135.1). Classification (NCBI taxonomy): domain Bacteria; kingdom Bacillati; phylum Bacillota; class Bacilli; order Lactobacillales; family Lactobacillaceae; genus Weissella; species Weissella sp. MSCH1. The sequence goes on from NZ_JBJMBA010000042.1 coordinate 94,330, forward strand.
CTATGCCATAACCCAAAACCGTAACCGAATAACGTTGGTCCAAAGGCGGCCAATAGGTATCCCCCTGATTGGGCCATTCCTGACAATTCCGCCGTCCGGGTTGGGGTCGTTGTCTTAACTGAGAACATCGTTAGCAAGTATGGGAACAGCGCCCCACCAGAGAAGCCCATCAATAAGTTAACAACCAACCAAAACAGGAACCCATGGCCATTAAAGAGCATCATGCCCACACCAATAAAAGCTAATGCTGAAAAGCCGACCATCACCCAACGACGGGTTTGATTGCCCCAACGAGTAAACGCGGTTGGCAGCACAAACGTCAGTGGTAATGTAATCAGCGTAAAGATTCCTGATAAGTAACCGGCTGCTTCAGCCGACAAGCCCGTTTGTTGCGCCATTGTTGGCAACCAAGCCATGGCGGTGTAGTAATACAGTGATTGCAAACCACCGTAGGCCAACAAATACCAAGCACGTTTATTGCGCCAAATTGAAGTATGTGCCCCATCTTTTGGGCGTGCCTCCAAGACGTGGTTGTGCTTAACGTTTGGTAACCAAACCACAAACGCAATCACAATAATCACTGACAAAATCACAATCAGTGTTTGCCAATTCGTTGCCTTAACAATTGGCACCGCTAGTGATGACGCCAAGATAGTGGCAATTGTCATTGCTAACGAATACGTTGACGTATAGCGTCCAATTTTGGTTGGAAAGTTGGCAACAACTGCACTAGGCAATAACACGTTCAACGTCGCAATGCCGACCCCGATTAACACCGTACCCAAAAACAGCAATGGCATTGATGCAATTCGCATCAATGAACCAATTGCCATCAACAAAACGAAAATGGCAAACGACTTTTCAATCCCCCATTTTTGACCAAACTTCGGCGCAAACGGTGAAACAATCGCAAAACTCAATAAAGGAATTGTTGTTAAAATGCCAAGCGAGCTCACTGATACGCCAAGTCCCTTGGCAACATCACTAATCACTGGCGGAATTGACGTAAAGGGAATTCGTAAAATCATCCCCATCATCACAATTCCAGGCACCAATAGTGGTGACTTTTGATTTTCATCCATTAAAAATATCTCCTCACACAATACACCGCTCTCTAAAACGGCATTTTCCAGTGTAACGTAACAAAAAGCGCTACACAACAACGTGTAGCGCTTCACTTACATGGTTTTACTTATCATACTTAGCTAGGAAATCAGCAACCTTTTGCTCATACTTCGCTGGATTAGTCGCATATGATTGGACGTGCTTAGCACCTGGTACCAAGTACTTCTCCTTTGGCCCATTTGATGCTTTGTACACTTGGTTCAAATACTTAGTTGGCACAAACGTATCATTACCACCGTGAATAAACAACATTGGTCGCGTATTCTTGGCGAGTAACTTAACTGAGCTAGCTTCAAAGTAATCATAACCGGCCATTACCTTTGAGTAGGTTGATACAATTGGCACTAGCCCCTTGGCCAGCCAGTTTGGCATACCGTACATATCACCAGCTTGGTAATAAATTTCATCTGCAACAGACGTGTAACCTGCATCTTCAATGTATGCTGACACTTGCTTAGGTGGGTTCATACCAGATAGCATCATGGTCGTAGCCGCCCCCATTGAAGCACCCATGACCGTGATATCGCTATCTTGACCGTTCTTACTGATCACTTGGTTAATCCATTGCTTGTAGTCCTTAGCATCAAGGTAACCAAAACCAATGTACTTTCCACCGGACTTTCCGGCCGCACGATCATCTGGCATCAATACGTTGTACCCCATGCGGTGGAACATTTCACCGTATGGCGCCATTGCCTTGTGATCAACACCAAAACCGTGAATCACAATTGCAGTTTTATTCGTCTTCTTCACAGCAGGCACATAGTTACCGACTAACTTCGTGCCATCCTTAGCAGTCAAATGCCACGTCTGAGCATCCAAATCAAACCAGGCTTCTTGTTGTTTGTATAATGGATCCTTCTTCGTTAAGACGCCACTACCGACGAAGTCCTTCTTCGCACGGACTTCAGCAACGTGGAAGAAGTAGCCACCAGCTGCTACAACGAGCACAACCAAAACCACAACGATACTAACTAGCCATGTGATTACCTTGCGTGACGTTGACCAGCGCTTCTTTTGCTTTGCCATTTCGCAAATCTCCCTATATTTAATTTATTAAACAAATAATTGCAACCTGTCCATTATAGGGAAGATAAATGAAAAATAAAAGGTATACCCCGTTAATCATAATAAAAAGGCATAATCATTCGATCATACCTCGCCAAGGATTTACTTCAAATATTGCAATGTGAACCAACCAATCATGCCAATCAGTGCAAATAGCAACCAATAGTACCGGGCCAAAAATTCCCAACCATTTGTGATTGGACTATATTGCCACTGACGCCACCTGTGATTTTGATGCCAATCTTTATCGGCCTCATCCTGCTGCATATACTCACTTACTTTATCGCGAAATGACGTTTTATCCGGTTCACCCTGGGTACCAAATAACAATTCTTGGACTGGTACATCCAAAATGTCTGCAATTTCCTGCATCCGATTCAAATCTGGTGAAGACTCCCCAGTCTCCCACTTCGAAACCGCCTGTCGTGTCATGTAGAGGTTATCGGCCAGCTGTTGCTGCGATAAGCCCTTCTGTTTGCGCAGGTTCGTCAACTGTTGTGCAAATACAATCTCCATCATCTTGCCCCCTTAACTTTTGGTAACTAAATTATGACAAATCATCATTGATGCACCTAGCAATTCAATGTTATTTTTGCGCAAATTTAAGTTGCATCCTTGTTATGACGGCGTTTCTCAGGTGTTAATTTTTTACCCCGTATCTATCAAGCAGTAGACATCCTGCAACGGTACTGTATATAATCGACCCAAATTTATCGTCATATCTATTAAGACCGTTAGTCTAAGCCCGCTAAGTTCCAAACCAGCACTAGTTAAGGAGTGTTTCCGATGCAAGTTTCTATTATGTTAACAACCCACTCAACCGAATTGGACACTATTCGATCACATTACGACTCTCTGGCTGATTTTGTTCCAGCTCATCTATCACTAGTATTCCCCCAACCATTGCCTCAGTTGCAAACAAGTATGCTGACGGATATTCAAGCAATCGTTCAAACATTGCCTGAAACCACTTTTTTCACAACACATTTATTACCTGATTATGACTATCACAACCTATTGCTCGTCTTGGCTGATCCAGAAAACAGCCTAAAGAAATTGCATCAAGCCTTATATTCATTGTCGTATTTTGAGCCATTTCAAAGACGCGATATTCCTTTCACGCCTCATATTACGATTGCACGCAATCAAACGAAGTCACAGTTAGACCAGCTGGCCCATGAGCTTATGTCTAAAACAATTGGCTTGTCAGTGACATTTGACACACTGGTATTTGAACAGATTGCCGACAATGATCAATCAATTCCTTTGCTCAAATGCCATTTAACTTGAGCTTAAATTACTGTACGCTACTTCTGACTAAACCAAGCATCCCCCATGCGATCGCTATATGCTTGCTCACGCTCCCAAATCGATTGGGTTTGCCAATTCTCCGTCGAGCGCGTTGGTCGCTGTACGTTTTGCGTTGCAATCGATACAGTCGCCCCCAACACCCATACTGCTACCAATAAAATACCAAACACACGCATACTCTTTCGCATCACATCGTCCCCCACTGGTATCTACAAGCCACTTAACTACTTGTTTTTAGTAACTTCAGTTTACGCGCAAATTGTCATTATTCTGTCTGTGTTTCACTTAGGTTTTGTAAAGGTTTGATAGCGCAACAACGCCCACTTAAAGCACTTGCCACTCTTGCAAAATTGTATCAGCAAAATCGAATTCATTATTTTGGATGAATTTCTTAGCCTTCAGTACCAATGGCGACGAATTTTCTGGTGTTATATCTGCGAGTTTTAAAAACCGTGCCCCCTTTGAATCTTGACCCGGAAATTCTCGAACTTTTTCAGCAACGTTGCCATGCACCTGCTGAACCAGATTGAACACGGCGATATGATTATTCATCGTAAATGTTTCAAAGGGCCACGGATATCGAAAACTGGTGACACCAAGTTGCTGATAGTTTATCAACTGCATACCGGTTTCTTCTAAGAATTCACGGCGCAGCGTGTCATCAAGTCCCTCGCCCTCTGCCATACTGCCACCAGGTAAATCTAACCGATTCACATACGGCCCGCTTGTTTTCGAAATAACTAATAATCCCCGTTCCTGCCGATAGTAGATACCATACACACCAAACGCGCGATGATAGATTTCATCCTTCATTATTTTCATCCCCCACTTTGATAGCTTTCCAACAATATTATCATCCACACCCAGGATTGTGTGCTAAACTATTAAAAAACAATGAGAAACACAAGGAGTACCTATGGCCTATTCATTAAACTGGGATCTTGACCCTATTTACCCTGGTGGTATTACATCACCTGAGTTCGCTGCTAAGCTCACGTTGCTTGACGAACAAATTAAACAATTCACTGCTGATGTTACCGCCTATGATTGATTCACAGATACTGATTTCAGTCAGTTTATTGCGTTAGTTGATGGTGCTCAGACAATCCGTTCTGGTTTAGGGACGGTTGCCCTATTCGTGAACGCATTATACTCAGCTGATTACACTAACCCTGTGTATCGTCCATATCAAACTAAGGTGTCACAACTTGACGTCGCTTATCAGGCACCTTTGAATGCTTTCGCCAAGTTGTTGACATCATTTGACGACGACACTTTTGCAAAGGTCCTGACATTGCCAGGTGTTAATGACGTGGCGTTCCATTTGAATGAGTTACGCGACGACGCGTCACGTTTGCTCGACGACCGTGCGGAGGAATTGCTAAATAACTTGCGGTTGGATGGTTTACAAGCCTGGTCTGAACACTATGACACGATTTCAGCCGGTCTAAGCATGACGTACACTGACGAAAACGGGGCGGAACAAGCTTTGTCAGCCGGTCAAGCATTGAATCAGCTGGATGGTTATCCTGATAACAAAGTTCGGGCGAACATTATGGCTAATTATGAAAAGATGTGGGGCACGGCCGAAAACTTGGCCGCCGATACCATTAATCACTTGGCCGGTTCACGTCTAACGGAGCAACATGCCCATGGGTATGCTGATCATTTGGAACAACCACTTGAGTTGAACCGTATGTCACGTGCCACGTTGGATGCCATGTGGCAAATGGTTGATGATAACAAGCACATATTCAAAGCTTACTTCGACCGTAAGAAAGCTTTACTCGGTTTGGATGAAATTGGTTGGCAAGATCAAGTCGCACCGATTACAAACTTGGGGGATTATCAACCAACTACCCTGACGTATGATGAAGCGGCAGCCTTTGTGATTAAAAACTTTGGTAAGTACTCACCAAAGATGGCCGCTTTCGCGCAACATGCCTTTGAAAATCAATGGATCGAAGCCGAAGACCGCCCTGGTAAGACGCCCGGCGCGTGGATGGAAAGTGTGCCTGATATTCACGAGTCACGGATTATCACGACGTTCACCGGTTCAGTTAACGACGCGGCGACCATCGCGCACGAAATTGGGCACGGTTTCCACTCTTCTGTTTTGACCGACTTACCTGTTTGGCGTGACGGTTATGCGATGAACGTTGCTGAGACAGCCTCAACGTTTGCCGAAATGCTGATTGCGGATGCCAATGTTCAAGCTGCCAAGACCGATGCCGAGAAGGTCGTCTTACTCGATGCCAAGATGACTAACCCAATCGCCATGTTCTTGAACATTCACGCTCGGTTCATCTTCGAGGATAACTTCTACAAAGAACGCGCTAACGGTTTCGTGCCAGCTGCCCGTTTGAACGAACTGATGGATAACGCCCAACAAGTCGCCTTTGATGGCATTTTGGATAAGCGTCACCCACACTTCTGGGCATCAAAGTTGCACTTCTTCATTGATGATGTGCCATTCTATAACTTCCCATACACATTCGGTTACTTGTTCAGCCAAAGCATTTACGCTTGGGCACAAACGCAAGCTAATTTTGAAGAAGCGTACATTGCCCTGTTACGCGATACAGCTAACATGTCAACCGAAGAATTAGCCCAAAAGCACCTAGGTGTCGATTTGACAAAGCCGGACTTCTGGCAAGCCGGTGCCGATTTGGTTAAGAAAGACATCGACGAATTCTTGGCGTTGTCTGAACAATTTATCTAGCTATTTCCAAAAAGACTCAGCGCGATTGTGCTGAGTCTTTTTCAGTTACGCACAACTTAGGACGTTTGGCACAAAGACAATGGTGGCCATGATAATCACAATAATCGTTAACTGCCACCAACTTTGCAAAATTTTCAACTGCCACATCAGCCATCCAAACAACCCGATTGCTAGTAGTGACAATATGGTTTCGACACTCGTGACCCTGTCGTGTTGGCGCATCACCAGCAGTAGGACGCTTTCAACACCAAATGGCAGCCACGCAAGTTGATTGCATAATAGGACGCCACTGAACGTCAATTTCCGTTGTGGTCGCACAAGCGTAACTGCACCCCACAAAACAACGCCTAGCAACAGGGTCGTTAACACATACATCAGCAACGCCAACCCGATTAACATGGGTTGATGTTCACGCAAGACGCCATCATCCCCCATTGTCGCCCGCATTTGACTTGTATTTATCCAAAATTGGCCGACCAATAGGGCCAGCAGTGTAAGTCCACCCCACTTGTTGAGTCCGACTTTATTTTCCTGATATGCAAACATTGATCTTCCTCCCCGCGATTTGATTTGAGTATAGCCAAATCGGTGACCCACGATAATATCGCATCGATAGCAAATTGGCGACAAATATCACAGTCGCATATCATTGTTAAGGGTGTACAAATCATCTCCACTACTTAGCATTATGTTTTATGTAACAAAAAACGGAATTACATCATCCCCTGACGTAATTCCGTTTGCTTGCTATTTTTTCAAAATTAACTTAGACGTTGTAATCGCCAAGACAACCGATAGTCCCATTGGCAAAAGCGCTGAGTAATCCATGTGCGTCACTTCGAACATCATAAACAATGCCATCAGTGGCGCTTGTTGCGAGGCTGACAACAAAGCCGTTGCCCCGATAACGGCCGCTTGATCAATCGATGCGCCTGGCATCATCATGACGTAGGCAAAGCCCAAGATGGCACCAAATGATCCACCAATTCCAATCGATGGCGCTAGTGTACCACCATAGGCTCCCGCCTTAAGCGTGAAGACTGTGATGATCGCTTTCAAAATCATACCAATTGCGAGCATCCCAATCAGCTTCGTGCTTTCATTGTTAATCGCTAATTCAGCTAGGCCACGTCCATTTCCCATAATCTGTGGGAAGAAGTAAGCCACGATACCCGTTGCAAGGGCGGCTAATGGTAGTTGCCACAAAACTTGCACTTGCTTAGCTTTCGCCTTGCCGCCTGCCCACTGGAACGCCTTGCGGAAGTAGGCTCCCGCAATTCCCATAATTGGGCCAACCACAATAACGAATGGCAACATCTTCAAATCAAAATGCCGATCAGCTACAAAATAATAGGGGTGGAAGCCCTTGATTGACGCACCAACTAGCATTGCAATCAATGACATACCTAAACTAACTGATACGGAACGCTTCGATACGTTCTTGTGCAGAATCTCCACCGCAAACAGCATTCCCGTAATGGGTGCAATATAGATTCCTGCGAAACCAGCGCCGGCAGCTGCTGCAATCAACAAGCGACGGTCGTCTGCTGTTAACGTATCAAGGTGCCACTTGGCCAATAGCATTTCCCAACGTTGGGCAAGCAAGGCACCCATTTCACGTGGTGCTAGTTCACGTCCAACTGAGCCACCGGTTGCCACGTAGAACACTTGGGTAACAGCGTGAAGGATTGATGCACCAAATGGCATTGTCTCACCTTCAAGCGCTTTATTGATTCCTACCGTTGGCTTCATCTTCGTTTGCACAATGAACCACAAACCAGCCGCAATAATTCCACCAATTGTGACTGACAACAAGCGTTGCGTTCCAGCTGCATGAATGGCAACAGGCACCAACGTATTCTCCTCAAATCCCAAGAAGAAATGTTCAATCACATCTAAAAATAGACTTAGTACGACAGAACTCAGTCCCACAATTACCCCAAGTACTACAGTAGATAACGCCAAGACCCCCATCTTTTGACGCTCAGTATAAGTCTCCGATTGTTCCATCGTTACTACCTCATCTCAACAATAATTACAAAAAGTCATTATAACACGTTAGTTAACCCTGCTCCGGAATTCCGGCAGTCAATCTGACTCATCCCAATAAAAAAAACAGTTATCCAACACCTAATTGGTGTTAGATGACTGTCAATTTCATCACTATTCAACAACGTAGACACGTTCATCAATTAAATCAAATGACGTGTGGTGGGCATTTAATTCTGACACCTCATGTAACGTCGCTTCTTGCCAAAAGACATCCGAATCCGTTGCACCATCTTTTTCGCCGATGACCAATAAATCAAAATCAAAGCGATAGCGATTATCACGGATATACTGTAAGACTTGCCAGTCAGCATCCGTGGTATCAGGTGCCCAACTCATAATTACGGTGGCCACGTTTTCGCCGTAACTATCCAATGCCGCAATCGCATCTAAGTTTTCAACGTCAGTAACTGGCTTGGCAGTCGTTGGATCTGGTTGTGTACGCCAGTCCTCATTGTCAGTCGCAATAATCGTTTGCGCTGGGGCAACTGCGCGAAGTCCAGCCGAAATATAACCATGGCCCGCCATAATTTCTAGGACTGGTAGACCATTTGTGTACGCTGACAGATCTTGAATAAACGCGTTCGACACATACGCATACATACTAAAGTACTCGATTAACGCATCTCGCAAATGGCGGAGCATAAAATCGACGTCTGCCAACGGCTCCGTCAAAGTTTGCCAGAGGGCATTACCCTTCGTAGCGTCGTTCGGATAGGCTTTTAAAACATATTGTTCTAATTCTGCCACCACCGACTCTGGAATTTCCATCGTCGGTAACGTACTTGGTAGGATGCCATTATTTAAATCATTAATCGTCGCCACAGCTTGTTCAATCAAGTGCTTAATGGTGGGGATGTTTTGATAACGGTCCAAATATGGCAACAGCTCACTAAGATAATCTATCTCAGTGAGCTGTCGGCCAGATCCAAACCGAATTGTTTGGTTCGTTGTCATATCGTTTCCTCTAATTGGTTAGAAAAGACTCTCTTGATGGTTACTTCGCACATCGTCATCTGACGTAAACGAAACTGGGTTCAAGTATGAATTAACATACTGGAAAATATCAAACCGTTGCTGGTCAGTCAAAGGCTTACCGTTAAAATCGATTTCCTTACCTGACAGGAACAGCAAAGACAAATCTGTCTTCTCTGACATGGCGCGACCAACCAGAAAATCCATAGATACATTAAAGAAGTCCGCTAACTTGCGTACTTCAATGTACGATGGTGATCGATCACCACGCTCCCAGTTTCCGATTTGCGCGGCTGTATTTGGTTTTTGCCCTGGCTCAAGATGCTTATTCATCTCTTCTGCCAAGGTTTCCAATGTGATATTGCGTCCTTTACGCAACTCACGCAGACGATCTGGAAACATGTGCGTTGTACTCCGTTCTCACTAAAATAATCGTAAGCCGCGTTAAACGCCGTTTACTTCTCTATTTTAACGAACATTCAACTATTTTTCCACACCCAAATTGTGGATAAAGGCTTATTTTATCCACACGCTGTGAATTACTGTTTCACTGTCAAGACAACCACGTTAACTGTCACAGCTGGCAACGGTGTTGCTTCCGCTGCGGCTTGGGCTTCTGGCCGGGCTCCCCAGTGAAGTGGCGTCATGTGTAACAGGTCAACATACAGGTCCGCTGGAATTGGCCATTGATAAGAAATTTCTTTTTGCGTAGCTGTGGGATAGTTCTCCATAAAGCGATCAACTACTTTTTGGTTACTGTACGTGTGATTTGGTGAATCAACTGGATAAAGCATCTCACGCAATTCATGCAGATAACCTGACGCTGGCACAACTTTAACCAATGTCCCCTCGGGTGCAAGGACACGCTTGAATTCTTCATATGCACTTGGTGAAAAGAATTCCACGATGCTATCAAAACTATCGTCATTAAATGGCAAGTTCGCCAAATCTGCAACCGCAAAGAACGCGTCCGTCTCAAGCTGCGTCGCTAGGTTAACCCCTGCCTTTGAAATATCAAACCCAATCCCAGTGTCGATATTGCCGCGCTTCGCAAGTAACCGGGCAAACGGCGTTCCCTCACCCGTGCCGACATCCATAATGCGTTGGGCAGTCGTTGGCAATGCTTCATTGACAGCCTCGACAATACCATCGAATAGTCCAGCCGTTAGCACCCGACGACGCGCTGCCAACATGGCATCATCGTACTCTGTGTTCACCGCGTGATTCAAAAAGTAAAGTGTGCCCTTCTTATTGATATCAAGCCGGTGGTTATGCGCACAAACCAAGCTGTTGCCTTCTACGTGATCATAGGGTTCACCGTCAACGGTACAACGGAACATGTCGAGATGTTCCGTCACAAACTGCGTCCCTTTTTCAATTTTCTTCATGTTTTTAGTTCTCGCTCTCATTTAAATCAATATCATATGCGACTCGATCACCAGCTAATTTACCACGATATGTAAAGCCACGTCGCGCGATGATTGCCTGCATCTTCTTATTCTTGGCATGGGTATCAATGCGCAGATACGTCAGTCCTTTCGCCCGAGCCGTTTCAAATAGGTGCGTAAACAGCACTGTAGACAGATGGTAACCTTGGTGTTGGAAAGATACCGCCATTCGATGAATAATGGCATATGGGCGTCTTTTAGTGGGATATAGCCACCGACCACCCTGAAGGCGTTGGTAGTTCACATCTTTTTCTTGCCACAAGGTTGCGGTTGCGACGACTTCATCGCCAAGCAATAACACATACGCATAACCTTTTGCGATATCTGCTTTGATGATTTCTGGGGATGGGTAACCATTATCCCATTGTGGATTCTGATCAATCGACATCACGGCCTTTGCATCCGCAATAATTTGCCAGATGGCATCGGCATCAGCCATGGTCGCCTGTCGGTAAGTTATTGTTGCCATTGGTAGTCCTCACTTCCGTCGCGTAATACCATTATACGCCGGATTAATCCCATAATTCCCAACAGTTTCGTCACAACTAACGTGCATAATAGCATCAGTCATAATAATGATTCGCGGTGAATCCCATCACCGCGCCTTCTTTCACCACCAGGTACTCCTTGCCTGGTGGTTTTTTACATGCTAAATGCCGTGGAAATCAGCACCCAAAGAATGATTAATACCCCAATTCCTAACAGAAAGAGGCCTAAATAAAACCAAGCTGTAATCAAAAACACCAGTAATGCCCATGGTAATAGTAATATCTTTTTAATTATTTCCCACATAACGAACCTTATCTCCCAATTATAGAAGTCCAGACCACTAATCTATTCATATTTTTACGTCTACTTCTTATCGTAATCAGCTAGTAATTGCATTAAATCGTGATGGCTATGTACAAATTCTTTAATCGTCGTGTCGCTTAGTTCATCACCCTTTAGTCGATCCAGAGATTCTTGCTTTCCACGTTTCAATAAATCGTCATGTTCATCCATCAATTGAATACCTCCTCATTCTAAAAAAATTAAATACAATCTAACATCAATTAAAATCAATGATATATATTACACCCATTCCAAAGACATGATAAGTGCAAAATAAAAATGCTACACGGCTCGTCATTTGACTGCCATGTAGCATTTTTAATAACAATTAATCTTCGAACCCATCTGTCGTCATTGATGCTTGGTACAAAGCCACAACATCATCGACCGTCAAGTTCACGTAACCACCTTCTTGGTCCAAACGACCAATCTTAACAGCTGATTCAGCCATTGCACGGAAGTTCGTGTCGTCATTGATTTCGACACCTTGCAACGTCATTGGAATGTCCAAAGACTTAATCCAGTCATACGTTGCTTGGATCGCCTTTTCAGCAACCACTTGATCGTCATCGTCTTGAATTGACCAAACGTTGCGACCGAAACGGGCAAACTTAGCAACTGTTTCAGCTGACAAAGCACGCTTCATCCAACGTGGCGTCAAAATTCCCAAACCAACTCCGTGAGTGATGTCGTAGTAAGCTGACAATTCGTGCTCGATAGGGTGCACTGTCCAACCATTTACGTTACCTGAACGAACCAAGCCGTTCAAGGCCATTGTTGAAGCCCACATCAAGTTAGCACGTGCTTCATAGTGGTCAGGCGTTGCCAAAGCAACTGGCGCCCACTTGATAACTGCACGCATCATGCCTTCAATCATACCGTCTGAAATATCCGTGTCGTTTGCACGATCGAAGTATTGCTCAGCCAAGTGTGAGAAAATGTCGAATGATCCGGCGGCTGTTTGCCACTTAGAAACTGAGTACGTCAATTGTGGATCCAAGAATGACACAGCGGGTGTGTTTGGTCCGTAAGTACCAACCTTGACCTTTAGCTCTGGGTTTGAGATAACAGAACCAGGGTTCATCTCAGTTCCCGTTGCAGCCAATGTCAAAATGTCGACAACTGGCAATTGATCGATGTTTTGACGTGACTTGACACCGCGGTCAGCCACCAAATCCCAAGCGTCGCCATCATAGAACTTAGCTGATGCGATAACCTTAGATGCGTCAATAACTGATCCACCACCAACGGCCAAGATAACATCGATATCATGTTCCTTAGCCAAGCGTTGTCCTTCGCGAACTGAATCAATCTTTGGGTTTGGGGCGATACCTGTCAATTCGACAACGTTCAACCCTTCCAAAGCCTTCATCACACGCTCATACAAACCTGAACGCTTAATTGACCCACCACCGTAAGCCAACAAAACATTTTGACCATATTGCGCAACAGCGTCGTGCAATTCTTCGTCAATGTGGTTCTTTCCAAAGCGAATATCCGTCTTATTTACAAAGCGAAAATCTTCCATCTTAACATACCTCCGTTATTCGGTAGCTCAACCAATATTGCAAGGTTATACTATACACCTTAAACCATGGTTCAAGTCAAGTCATCACTTTTACACGAACGCCACACATTATTCAAATTTCAACTATATGCTAACACTATTGGAGGTGCCTCATGAGTCGCAAAGCACGTTTGTTACTAACCACACTCTGGGTAGCCGGACTACTCGCCGGTTTCAGCAGTGGCCAGCTCTACCGCATTGCTCATCCCAAACAGATAACTGATGCTTCACAGCTCGTTTTAACAGCTGGCCAAACTGATACTACTATTAAAAGAACACAAAAAAAGAGCACCGGCGCTCCTGATACACAACAATACATCAAGAAGGTCTATGCTCATTTACATATCACTGATTCAGTTGGCATGACCGCCATTGCCTCACCTTCAGCAGACGGGCCTTATGGCGCTCATAGCGTCATTTTATACAACGATGCCAATACGACACCTGCGCGTTATTACGTCTATCCTGATGGCGACGTTCGGGCTGATGTTTAATAATTCAACGCGACCTCGGCTAGATTAAGTGCCAAAGACGCAAAGAATACAATCCCCAGCACTGACCCCGTTGCAATACTCAGCGCCGCTGTCCGGCGACGGAGCTGGGTTAAGGTATTACCGTTAACGGTATCAACAGTCAACGCCATCGTCGCACATCTATTTACCACGAATGCCGCAGCAAAAGCAATAATCAAGGCTGCGAATGGTAATTGGTGGACGGCCCAAATCACATCATTTATAAATTGTTGAAATCCAAAAGTTAAGACATCACGCATCTTAAAATCCCCCTCTTTAACAAATCTCTCTTCTAAGAATAGGTTACCAAAAAGGGGCCGGATAACAAATAGGTGAACCAATTTAAAATTTATTGTTTCATAAAATAATATACAGTGACAGATTTGGTAGCCAACACAAAAAAGCACTTTAACGAGATTCGCATCACGTTAAAGTGCTTTTTGTTTTGAACTACAATCAGCGATTAACCGAAATTAGTCGTTGTGCAAGTTCATTGAATTCTCAATATCAGCGATTGAAGGAATCTTCGTACCCTCTTCAGTTGATACCACAACAGGATCTGCAACGACCTTGTCTTCGATAGCTTGGTATTGCTTCATACCAGTACCGGCTGGGATCAACTTACCGATGATAACGTTCTCCTTCAAACCAACCAATGGATCGTTCTTTCCACGGATAGCAGCGTCAGTCAAGACACGAGTCGTCTCTTGGAATGATGCAGCTGACAAGAATGAGTTCGTCTCCAATGATGCCTTGGTAATACCAAGCAAAACTGGACGTGCTGTGGCTGGCAAGCCACCCTTCAACAACGTCTCTTCGTTAGCATCACGGAATTGCGCGATATCCATCAACGTACCTGGCAACAAGTCCGTCTCACCCGGATCCATGACACGAACCTTACGAAGCATTTGGCGAGCCATAACTTCGATGTGCTTGTCAGAGATCTCAACACCTTGCATACGGTAAACCTTTTGCACTTCACGCACAATGTAGTTTTCAGTAGCCAACGTGTCTCGAACTTGGATGATTTCCTTAGGATCAGCTGAACCTTCGTTCAACGTCTCACCACGGTGGATTTGATCACCTTCAGCCACACGCATGCGTGCAGTCATAGGCAACGTGTAAGTACGCGTATCCGTCTCACCTTGAACAGTAACTTCCTTAGTGCGTTCTGCTGGGTTTTCTTCAATTGAAGTAATCTCACCAGTAACTTCAGTAATCATCGCACGACCCTTAGGGTTACGTGCTTCAAAGATTTCTTGCACACGAGGAAGTCCTTGCGTGATATCGTTTCCGGCAACACCACCAGTGTGGAACGTACGCATAGTCAATTGCGTACCAGGCTCACCGATTGATTGTGCGGCAACAGTACCAACAGCTTCACCAACTTCAACAACGTCACCAGTAGCCATGTTGCGACCGTAGTCGTATACGCAGACACCGTGTTCCGTGTTGCAAGTAAAGGCTGAGCGAATGTTAACAGTCGTAACGCCGGCTTCAACAATGGCCTTAGCCTTGTCTTCGTCGATCATTTCGTTGTGGGCAACGATTACTTCACCAGTCGTTGGGTTAATAACGGCCTTTTGTGCGTAACGTCCCAAAATACGCTCATACAATGACTCGATGACTTCGTTACCGTTCATGATGGCTGAAACATCCAAACCACGATCAGTACCACAGTCAAGCTCACGAATGATAACGTCTTGTGCAACGTCAACCAAACGACGAGTCATGTAACCTGAGTCGGCCGTCTTCAAGGCCGTATCAGTCATACCCTTACGAGCACCGTGAGTTGAGAAGAACATTTCCAAAACTGACAATCCTTCACGGAAGTTGGCAATGATAGGCAACTCCATGATACGTCCGTTAGGCGCAGCCATCAAACCACGCATACCAGCCAATTGCGTAAAGTTAGAAATGTTACCACGAGCTCCTGAATCCGACATCATAAAGATGTTGTTATCAGGTTCGAAGTGCTCAATAAGCTTTGACGTGATGTCATCCTTCGCTTGGTTCCAGATGGCAATGACACGCTCATAACGCTCATCGTCAGTAATCAATCCACGACGGAATTGCTTAGAAACAGTAGCGACTTGCTTGTGAGCTTCTTCGATGATTCCTGGCTTTTCCTTCAAGTCAGTAACGTCGGCCACACCAACCGTCAAACCAGACTTAGTTGACTCATCGTAACCCAAGTCCTTCATGCGGTCCAATAGCAATGACGTTTCCGTAACCTTGTAAATCTTGTAGACTTCGGCAACGATGTCTGACAAGTAACCCTTCTTGAATGGTGGCAAGATTGGCGTCTCGGCAAAGTGTGCCTTGATGTCAGTTCCTGGCTCCATGAAGAAGCGATCGTCAATGGCGTGCAAGTTAGCCTCAGTTGGCTCGTTCAAGTATGGGAAGTCGACTGGCAAGATGTCGTTAAAGAACAACTTACCAACAGTCGTCGTCATGATACGTGAACGTTGCTCGTCAGTGAATGGCTTCTCTGCAGGGAATGAAGACGTTTGGATTCCAATACGCGTGTGCAAGTGCACATACTTGTTTTGGAAGGCCGTACGCGCTTCGTTAATATCCTTGAAGATCATACCTTCACCTTCACGACCAGCTTCTTCAGTCGTCAAGTAGTAGTTACCGATAACCATGTCCTGTGATGGGGCCACGATAGGCTTACCATCCTTAGGTGCCAAGATGTGTCCAGCGGCAAGCATCAACAAACGAGCTTCGGCTTGGGCTTCATCTGACAAAGGAACGTGGATGGCCATTTGGTCACCGTCAAAGTCGGCGTTATAAGCTTCAGTAACCAATGGGTGCAAACGCATCGCCTTACCTGAAACCAAGACAGGCTCAAACGCTTGAATTCCCAAACGGTGAAGCGTTGGTGCACGGTTCAAAAGAACTGGGTGCTCCTTGATAACGTCTTCCAAGACGTCCATAACAACTTCGTCACGACGGTCGATCATACGCTTAGCGGCACGAATGTTACCAGCCAAGTCACGAGCAACCAATTCCTTCATGATGAATGGGCGGAACAATTCCATAGCCATTGGACGTGGCAATCCCATTTGGTTCATCTTCAAGAAAGGACCAACGTCGATAACTGAACGTCCTGAGTAGTCGACACGCTTACCAAGCAAGTTTTGACGGAAACGTCCTTGCTTACCCTTAAGCATGTGTGACAATGACTTCAATGGACGGTTACCAGGTCCCGTTACAGGACGTCCGCGACGACCGTTGTCAACCAACGCGTCGACGGCTTCTTGCAACATACGCTTTTCGTTTTGAACGATAATGCCAGGTGCGTTCAACTCCAACAAACGCTTCAAACGGTTGTTACGGTTGATAACACGACGGTACAAGTCGTTCAAGTCAGACGTTGCAAAACGTCCACCTTCCAATTGCACCATTGGACGCAAGTCAGGTGGGATAACAGGAATAACATCCATAACCATCCACTCTGGCTTGTTACCAGACTTAACGAAAGCTTCGATGATGTCCAAACGACGAACGGCGCGAACACGCTTTTGACCAGTGGCCTCACGCAATTCTGCCTTCAACGTTTCAACTTCAGCTTCAAGATCAGCATTTGCCAACAACGTTTGTACAGCTTCGGCACCCATACCCGCTTCAAAAGCGTTACCGTATTCGGCCTTCAACTCACGGTACTCACGTTCTGACAACAATTGCTTCTCAGTCAAAGGTGTATCACCGGCCTTAGTAACCACGTATGATGCGAAGTAGATAATCTCTTCCAATGAACGTGGTGACATATCCAAGACCAATCCCATACGTGATGGAATTCCCTTGAAATACCAGATGTGTGATACAGGAGCGGCCAACTCAATGTGACCCATACGCTCACGACGGACCTTTGATGACGTTACTTCAACGCCGCAACGGTCACAAACGATTCCCTTGTAACGAATACGCTTGTATTTTCCGCAAGCACATTCATAATCCTTGGTAGGTCCAAAGATACGCTCGTCGAAAAGTCCATCCTTTTCAGGCTTGAGCGTACGATAGTTGATTGTCTCAGGCTTCTTAACTTCACCATAAGACCAGCTGCGAATCTTGTCTGGACTAGCCAATCCGATTTGCATGCTTTCAAACTTATTGACATCAATCAATGGTTTGACCCCTTTCGTAGGTTCCTATATACAATCCAATCCAGCACTTCTCTATGTCCGTGCTTACTATGTTCGAGCACTGTCCAACCCAGTAAGCACGAACCTAGCGAGGTGCTAGGTTGGCTAACAATCTATCATAAGGCGACCAAGCTTAACGCTTAGTCAGCATCACTCAAGTTTACGACTTCATCAGTCTTTGGTGCAGCAGTTGTTTCGGCACCGTCAGCAGCAAATTCTTGTGCCAAACGTTGTGCTTCTGCGTTCGCTGCTTCGATGTTAACGATTGAATCGTCTTCATCCATGTCGCGCAATTCGATCTCACGATCATCTGCGTCCAAGACCTTCATGTCCAAACCAAGCGCTTGCAATTCCTTAACCAAGACACGGAATGACTCCGGAACACCTGGCTTAGGGATTTGCTCACCCTTAACGATGGCCTCGTAAGTCTTAACACGACCAACAACGTCATCTGACTTGTACGTCAAGATTTCTTGCAACGTGTGCGCAGCACCGTAGGCCTCAAGGGCCCAAACTTCCATTTCACCGAAACGCTGTCCACCAAATTGCGCCTTACCACCAAGTGGTTGTTGCGTAACAAGTGAGTAAGGTCCGATTGAACGGGCGTGCATCTTGTCGTCGACCATGTGGGCCAACTTCATGTAGTGCATGATACCAACTGAGACACGCTTGTCGAAGGCTTCACCAGTACGTCCATCGTACAAGATCGTCTTACCGTCGGCTGGCAAACCAGCTTCATTAATTGCGTCCCAGATATCTGAGTCACGGGCACCGTCGAAGACAGGAGAAGCGATGTGGATACCCAATTCACGGGCAGCCATACCCAAGTGCAATTCAAGCACTTGTCCAATGTTCATACGTGAAGGCACACCCATTGGTGACAACATAATGTCGATAGGTGTTCCATCAGGCATGAATGGCATGTCTTCTGAAGGAACGATAACAGAAACCGTACCCTTGTTACCGTGACGTCCGGCCATCTTGTCACCAACTTGAATCTTACGACGTTGGGCAATGTAGACACGAACCATCATGTTAACACCAGGTGCCAACTCGTCACCGTTTTCACGAGTAAAGATACGAACGTCTTGAACGACTCCGCCTCCACCGTGAGGAACACGCAATGACGTGTCACGGACTTCACGAGCCTTCTCACCAAAGATGGCGTGCAACAAACGCTCTTCGGCTGATAGCTCAGTAACACCCTTAGGCGTAACCTTACCAACCAAAAGATCACCGTCTTCAACTTCAGCACCGATACGGATAATACCGCGCTCGTCCAAGTTCTTCAATTGCTCTTCACCTGTGTTAGGGATTTCGCGAGTGAACTCTTCAGGGCCAAGCTTCGTATCACGCGCCTCTGATTCGTATTCTTCAATGTGAATTGACGTGTAAACATCATCGCGGATCAAACGTTCGTTGATGATGATGGCATCTTCGAAGTTATATCCTTGCCAAGTCATGAAGGCGATCAATGGGTTTTGTCCCAAAGCCAACTCACCTTGCTCCATTGATGGACCATCGGCCAAAACTTCGTCGGCATCAACTGCATCCCCAACCTTAACGATTGGACGTTGGTTGTAGTTCTTACCGGCGTTTGAACGACGGAACTTCATCAATTCGTACTTATCAAGTGAACCATCTTCACGACGGATGCGGATTTCGCGACCGTCAACATACTCAACCGTACCAGGGTACTTTGCGATAATCGCAACACCCGCGTCGTGGGCAGCCTTATATTCGATACCCGTACCAATCAATGGTGCGTGTGGATCAATCAAAGGAACCGCTTGACGTTGCATGTTGGCACCCATCAAGGCACGGTTTGAGTCATCGTTTTCCAAGAAAGGAATTGCGGCCGTGGCAACGGCAACAATTTGCTTAGGTGAAACGTCCATGTAGTCAACTTGGTCGATAGAAACTTCGACGTTTTCATCACCCTTACGAGCCAAAACAACGTCAGAAGCAAATGATCCATCTTCGTTCAAAACTGAGTTACCTTGGGCAACGATGAAGTTATCTTCTTCGTCGGCCGTCAAGTAGTCAATCTTGTCCGTAACCTTGTGCGTATCCCAGTCAACACGACGGTATGGCGTCTCAATGAATCCGTAACGGTTAACACGACCGTACGTAGCCAATGAGTTGATCAAACCGATGTTAGGACCTTCAGGCGTTTCGATAGGGTCCATACGTCCGTAGTGCGTGTAGTGCACGTCTCGGACTTCATAACCGGCACGGTCACGAGTCAAACCACCAGGTCCCAAGGCTGAAAGACGACGCTTGTTCGTCAATTCTCCAAGAGGGTTAGTTTGGTCCATGAATTGTGACAATTGTGATGAACCGAAGAACTCCTTAACAGCTGCCACAACTGGGCGGATGTTAATCAATTGTTGTGGTGTAACCGTATCTGGGTCTTGGATAGACATACGCTCACGAACCACACGCTCCATACGGCTCAAACCGATACGGAATGTGTTTTGCAACAATTCACCCACACGACGGATACGACGGTTACCCAAGTGGTCAATGTCGTCCGTTGCGCCGATGCCCAATGGCAAGTTCAAGAAGTAGTTCATACCAGCGATGATATCAGCTGGTTGGATCGTACGAATTGACTCGTCAAATTGACCGTTACCGATCACTGGCAAAGTCTTTTCTGGATCCTCTGGGTTTTCAACCAAGATTGTTTGCAACGTCATAGGCGTCGTCACAACACCTTCGTCTGAAGGCGTAAATGTCGTCGTCTTGAAGTCGTCACGATCTAGGTAAGGTGCCAAGTCGGCCATAACCTTCTTGTCGATTAGCGTACCCTTTTCGGCGATAACTTCACCAGTTTCAGGGTCAGCCAACGTTTCACCCAACGTCAAGCCCATCAAACGCGTCTTCAATGACAACTTCTTGTTGATCTTGTAACGACCAACTGGCGCCAAATCGTAACGCTTTGGGTCAAAGAAGCGAGCTGTCAACAACGCACGTGATGAATCAGCCGTCTTTGGCTCACCTGGACGCAGACGCTCGTAGATGTCCTTCAATCCTTCTTCGACACGAGAGTCGTTGATATCCTTGTGAACATCCTTATCCAACGTCAATGAGATTGAATCGTATTGGTCACCCAAAATTTGCAAAATCTCTGAGTCAGATCCGTAACCCAAGGCACGAACCAATTCAGTGATTGGCAACTTACGCGTACGATCAATACGTACGTAGCTCAATCCCTTGGCATCTGTTTCATATTCCAACCAAGCACCACGGCTTGGGATGAAAGTCGTTCCGTAGTTAGGACGACCATTCTTATCCAATTCCTCGTTGTAGTACACACCAGGAGAGCGGACAAGTTGTGAGACGATAACACGCTCAGCTCCGTTAATGATGAACGTACCTGATGGCGTCATCAATGGGAAATCACCAAAGAACACATCTTGTGACTTGATTTCACCAGTTTCTTGGTTCGTTAAGCGCAACGTTACGTGCAATGGTGCTGAGTAATTAGCATCGTGGTTACGTGCTTCTTCTACTGTGTACTTAGGCTCCATGAGCTTATAGTCCACAAATTCCAATGACAACTTACCTTGGAAGTCCTCGATTGGCAAAATGTCCGTAAACATTTCGCGCAATCCTTCATCCAAGAACCAGTTGTATGAGTCCGTTTGGATCTCAATCAAGTTAGGCAAATCAAGGACTTCCTTGATTCGTGCGTAACTACGACGAACACGGTGCTTACCGTACTTTACAAGCGTTCCTACCAAGTTTTCCACCTCGCTTTGATTTGGCCAACTGCGCACACCAGTTTCTTTACAGTTTGATTACAATATCTGTTTTTTACCGGTTTTTGAGTGCAAAAAAGACAACGGCATTTCCATTGATGAAAACACCACTGCCCTTGCTATAAAGGCATTCAGGGACAATATTTCCTGTCTGCCGTTGTCTATGCACAATTAAACTACCTTATAGTATACAAGAAAAAGCAAGTAATATCAAGATTTTAAATCTTTGTCAATACTTGCTTTTTCAATTTGTTGTGTTTATTCTGTGACCGCTTCTTGACTGTTCGTCTTTGACTTCACATTAATTGTGATTTCGCCACTCTTAGCACCAATCGTGACAACATCATTCGTCGTCACCTTACCGGCCAACAACTCTTCAGACAAACGATCTTCAACCTTCGTTTGCAACGCACGACGGATTGGACGTGCGCCATACTCTGGATCGAAGCCGGCCTCGGCAACCACATCAATGGCCGCTGGTGTAATCTTCACGTCGAAGCCTTGATCAGCGATGCGCTTCAAGACTGACTTGGCCATCAACTTCACGATTTGGTGAAGTTCTGGCTTCGTCAATGAGCGGAAGACCACAATTTCATCAATACGGTTAATGAATTCCGGACGGAACGTTTCGCGCAATGTCTTGCGAACCGTCTCATTCATGGCATCGTAATCCTTTGACTTATCAACGGCACCAAAGCCGACTGACTTTTCATCACGAACACGAGTTGCCCCCAAGTTAGACGTCATGATGATAATCGTGTTACGGAAATCAACCTTACGGCCCTTGGCATCCGTCAAGTAACCATCGTCAAAGACTTGCAACATCAAGTTGTAGATATCAGGGTGCGCCTTTTCAGCTTCATCCAATAGCACAACTGAGTATGGTTTACGACGAACCTTTTCAGTCAATTGGCCACCTTCTTCGTAACCAACGTAACCCGGTGCTGACCCGACCAAACGGCTAGCTGAGTAGGCTTCACGGTATTCAGACATATCAACACGAATCATGTTGTCTTCTGAACCAAACATCGCTTCAGCCAAAGCCTTGGCCAACTCAGTCTTACCAGTACCCGTAGGTCCCAAGAACATAAACGTTCCAATTGGACGTTGTGGATCCTTCAAGCCTGAACGCGCACGACGAATTGAACGGGCGATGGCTGATACTGCTTCATCTTGCCCAACAACACGGTTGTGCAAAACCTTCTCCAAGTTCAACAAACGCTCTTGTTCTGACTTCTCCATTTGCGTTAGTGGAATACCCGTTTGCTCTGAAACAACTTCTGCAATATCATGCGTCGTAACTTCAAGGTCATAACTAGCTGACCCTTCTGGTTGTTCAGCATCGCGGTCTGCGATGTACTTATCAACCTTCTTCTTCTGGGTCATTTCCTTCTTACGCAATTGGGCTGCCAATTCGAAATCAAGCGCTTCGATAGCGGCATCCTTTTCAGCACGGATGGTTTGCAACTTTTCCTCAAGCTTAGCCAACGGCGTCTTGTGACCAGAACGGTCAATACGCACTTTGGCAGCCGCTTCATCCATGATATCGATGGCCTTGTCAGGTAAAAAGCGATCCGTCACGTAACGGACTGACAACTTAACGGCATCAACTACTGCGTCATCAGAGATTGCCACTTGGTGGTGTTGCTCGTAACGACTCTTCAAGCCCTTCAAGATTTCAATTGCGTCAGCTTCAGATGGCTCGTCCACTTGTACTTGGGCAAAACGACGTTCCAAAGCAGCATCGGCTTCAATGTACTTTTGGTACTCATCCAAAGTTGTCGCACCAATCGTTTGCAATTCACCACGGGCCAAGGCTGGCTTCAAGATGTTTGACGCATCAATCGCCCCCTCAGCACCACCAGCACCAATCAATGTGTGCAACTCATCAATGAACAAAATCACATTGCCATCGCGTTGGATTTCGTCGATAACCTTCTTCAAGCGGTCCTCAAACTCACCACGATACTTTGTTCCAGCGACCAATGAGCCCATATCCAGCATCATCAAACGCTTCTTTGCCATATCGGCTGGCACTTCACCAGCGACAATCTTTTGGGCCAATCCTTCAGCAATCGCCGTCTTACCAACACCAGGCTCACCAATCAACACTGGGTTGTTCTTTGTGCGACGTGACAAGATTTGAATAACACGCTTCACTTCAGCAGAACGGCCAATGACAGGGTCCATGTGGTGATCACGGGCTTGTTGTGTCAAATCACGGGCCAATGAATCCAACGTTGGCGTACCTTCTTGTTGACCTTGTTGGTTACCACGACGGCTACCCCGGGCGTCCTTCTTACGCGCTGTATCATTAATACCCAACTTGCGCAAAATGACACGACGCATTTCACCTGGGTTAGCATCCAATGCAATCAAGATACGTGATGACAAGATTGAGTCATCGGCCAACAATGCCAACAACATGTGCTCCGTGCCGACACGGCCTTGTTGCATGTTGCGCGCCTCTTCACCAGCTAATTGCAACACTTCACCAGCCTTTGGTGAGTATGGCAAGTAAGCTTCCTTTTCAGCACGTGATAGCGTACCGTAACCCGTAAAGCGCTCAATTTCCTCACGAATATCATCATCAGAAATATTAAATTGTTGCATTACCTTGCTGGCAATACCCTCTTTTTCAATCGCCAAGGCCAAAAGCAAGTGCTCTGTCCCAACGGCTTGGTGCTTAAAATACTTTGCTTGTTCTTGTGCCAAAACTAAAACGTTCTTTGCACTAGGTGTGTATTGATTATCCATAATTATTTACGCTCACTTTCAAACCGTAATCGGTTTAATAATTGACGCAGCAATTGTCCGCGCAGCAGTCCGGCCATTCGGGCATCCCCTACCGCTAATGCTTCCTTCGATAACATCGTTAATACAATCTTACCTTCCCGTTCAGTTAATAGTTCATCCCGGTATAAGCTTTCGATGATGTCGGTTGCTTCGCGTACGCTCACTACCTCTGAGAGACTCTGAATCAATTCTTCTATAAAACGTGGGTCAGTTCGTAGCGGGATTTGGACAATTCGAATATATCCACCGCCACCACGTTTCGACTCCACTAAATAGCCGTTTTGAATCGTAAAACGTGTCTTAATGACATAATTGATCTGCGACGGCACGACATCGAAACGTTGTGCGAGTTCAGATCGACGAATTTCAATTTTCTCTGATTGCCGCAAAATCTGTTTCAGATACGTCTCGATAGCATCTGACATGTTTTGATCAGCCATGCGCGTGCCCCCTTGACCAATGTTGACATTATTATAAAACGCACTGCTTTGCAATGCCAATAATTTGTCGTGGTTTTCGCACACTTTCTGTAAGTTTACCATTACTCACAGTTTCTAAACAAAATTTTTCACAGATTTCCGCATACCCATACTGTAACAAACAATTATATCGATTCGACACGTATTCATTGGTAAAAACACGACAGAAAAACCACCAAGAAATATCTTGATGGTTTTTCCAATCGATGGGCCTAGCAGGACTCGAACCTGCAATACCCGGTTCGTAGCCGGGGTGTTTATCCAATTAGCATATAAGCCCAATAAATATTTAATTTGATTCTAAATCTAGAATCAGAAGCGAACAACGGGATTCGAACCCGCGACCTCTACCATGGCAAGGTAGCGTTCTACCAACTGAACTATATTCGCATCAAATGCCGACTACTGGATTCGAACCAGCGACCCCTTCATTACTAGTGAAGTGCTCTGCCAGCTGAGCTAAGTCGGCATGTCTATCGTAAACCGATAATACGGATGACAGGAATCGAACCTGCACGCCCGAAGGCACTGGAACCTAAATCCAGCGCGTCTGCCAGTTCCGCCACATCCGCAACAGACGTCTTCAAGTTATTCGCTTGAAACAACTTTTATATAATAACAAGTTTCGAATTAAGTGTCAACACTTTTTTAAAACTTGTTTTATCAAGTGGAACGCTTGGCAGCGGTCCGGTAGGCATGTCGCCTTACCACTCGATATATATTACTCGCTTCAAAGCATTTTGACAACCCCTTTCTTCATATTATTTTCGCAATTCACGCACATTAAAAAACCACCTGCCGATAATCGACTGGTGGTTAATTAGTTATTATTACAACGTGTCTTCAGGGACGATCTTGTCTGCGCCAAAGTATGGACGTAGTACTTCTGGAATCGTCACTGTACCGTCTTCGTTTTGGTAGTTTTCCAAGATTGCAGCAACCGTACGACCGACTGCCAACCCTGATCCGTTCAACGTGTGAACGAATTGCAACTTACCTTCTTCATCACGGTATTGAATGCGGGCACGACGCGCTTGGAAGGCCTCTGTGTTTGATACAGATGAAATCTCACGGTAGATGTCTTGTTCAGGCATCCAAACTTCCAAGTCGTATGTCTTTGCAGCTGAGAAGCCCATGTCTCCCGTTGACAACGTGATGACGTGATATGGCAAGTGCAACTTTTGCAAGATGTTTTCAGCATTTGCCGTCATATCTTCCAAAGCTTGGTATGATTGCTCAGGCTTCGTAAACTTAACCATTTCAACCTTGTTAAATTGGTGCATACGAATCAAGCCACGTGTGTCACGACCAGCTGAACCGGCTTCTTGACGGAATGATGGTGAAACGGCCGTTACAGAGTATGGCAACTTGTCAGCATCAATCACTTCTTCACGGAAGTAGTTTGTCAAAGGCACTTCAGCCGTTGGAATCAACGTCATGTCTTCGTTCGTGCCGACACGATAAGCGTCTTCCATAAACTTAGGGTATTGACCCGTACCAAACATGGCTGCGTCCTTAACCATGTAAGGCGTAATCATTTCCTTGTAGCCTTCCTTTTGGTGCTCGTCCAACATAAAGTTGTAAACGGCACGCTCAAGACGGGCGCCTTGGCCAACGTAGTAGACGAAGCGAGCACCGGCAACCTTAGCACCACGCTCCCAGTCCAAAATACCAAGGTCTTCACCAATTTCGTAGTGTGCCTTTGGCTTGAAGTCGAATGATGGGATTTCACCCCAAACACGCTCTTCACGGTTAGCTTCTTCATCCGCACCAACTGGAATCGTTGGGTTTGGCAAGTTAGGGAAGTGCAACATGCGGTCTTGGATAGCTTCGTCAACCTTAGCAACTTCTTCATCCAATTCCTTAATCTTGGCAGACACCGTTTGCATTTCAGCAATAACATCTGACGCGTCTTCCTTGTTACGCTTCTTCAAACCAATTTCGTCAGACACCGTGTTACGGCGGGCCTTCAACTCTTCCGTTTGTACCAACAACTCACGACGCTTAGCATCGTCAGCTACCAAGGCATCAACTTCCGCAGCATCGACACCACGCGTAGCCAAACGTTCCTTTACGCTTTCCGTTTCATTACGGATCAACTTCATATCTAACATAATTCTTTTCTCCTAATTAATCACGCAAACCGAGTTCATCAACTTTTTCGTCAATCAAAGACAATACCTTCTTAGCCGCTTCAGGGTCATTAACGAAGTCGTACTTGTCACCATCAATACTTAGCTTAGGTGAACGGTCGTAACCTTCAAACCAAGCAATGTAACGCTCGTTCAACGTCTTGTAGTAATCATACAAAGATGGGTCGTGATCAATTTGTTCGAAATCACGGCCACGCTTTTGAATACGGGCCAACATCGTATCGAAACTGACGTGAATATAAATCAACAAGTCTGGCGTCTTAACGATAGCATCGTCGGAAAAATCAACTTGTTCCATCATGTTGTTCAACAGATCGCCGTAAATTTGGACTTCTGTTTGCGTTGCACGTTCCAAATCGGCATTCAATTGGAATAGCAATAAATCTTCAAAAATTGAACGATCAATGACGTTTAGCTTGCTGCCTTGTGCGTCCTTGATATTGTCCATGCGCTTGTTCAAGAAATAATTTTGTAGCAAGAACGCATACTTCTTTGGATTCTCGTAGAACAAAGGCAAAATTGGGTTATCGTCCACGGACTCATAGAATGCGTCACTTCCCAAGTGCTCAGCGAGCATAGTTGTCAAACTGGTCTTTCCAGCTCCGATAGTTCCCGATAATACGATCATCGTGTCGTCCTGCTTTCTAAAATCAATATTAAGTATATTCTACCAAATTTAAGAGGTCCTTAACACTCCCTTTATTTGGTCAGACGGTCTTTATAAGTTGCGCTGTATTCTTCGAGGGCTGGGATATCAGCTGACTTTGACTTATTGTAGTCGCCACCAGCGTTGCCTGTGTATTGTTCCAATGACAAATGGTACTTCGTGATGACCGCAGCTGCCCGCTTACCAACATAACGCATGTGCCACTCTTCGTGGTCATACCCGGTTGAAGTCGTTAAATCTTCTGGATAACGGACAATCAAGCCATACTTATAGGCATTATCTTGCAACCATTGCGCAGCATCCGGGTCAGAGCCACCTTCCGCAAACAAACCACCGGTGCTACTCCGCAAATCAAACGCCAAGCCAGTTTGGTGTTCTGAGTAACCAGGTCGGGCCGAAACGGAATCAGCCGCTGCTTGACCCTGACCAGCCACATAACCATCATACAATGTCTTCTGGTAATCATAAGCCCGGTAACCGGAAACCGTATCCCCAACGTTAAAGCCAGCGGCCTTCATTGCACTAATCAATTCATCCTTTGCCTGATTCGTCTTAGGACTCAAACCACCGTTATATGGGTTGTAATCAGCTGGCAACGGGTGCTTTTTGTTAACAACCATTAACGTCGTCGCCTCAGTTGACCCGGCTTTCACCTGCACAGGATATGGCTTGGTCGTTGCCGACTTGGTTTGCTTGCTTGTGTGTTGACTAGACTTGGTAATTGACGTGGTTGGATGTTGCTGATGGGCATACACTAAGCCCCCGGCAACCAAACCAATTACGACGACGCCAATGCCAACAGTCGCACCTAATTTCATGAGTTGTCTCCTTCATGCTTTTTCTGTCTGTTACTAGTTTACCACCCGAAACAAAAAAGGACCCCGAACATTTCTGTTCGAGATCCTTAAAGTTAGTCGATTGACTACTTGCCAGTCGCAACGTGGATACGGTTCACGGCACGCAACAAAGCGACCTGAGCACGTTCTACATCACGAACTGAGCTTTCTTCAGCAAGGCGACGCTCAGCACGTTCCTTAGCTGACTCAGCACGTGTCACATCGATGTCAGCAGCACGCTCAGCGGCGTCTGACACAACAGTCAACACGTTTGAAGAGAACTCAGCAAAACCACCGCTGACAGCCAAACGTTCTTCAACGCCATTGGCCTCGTCAACAATCTTCACTTCGCTCACCTTCAAAGCTGAAATAATTGGTGCGTGGTTCGCCATGACACCCACTTCACCGCCAGTCGTGCTAAGCACAACTAACGTAGCAGTCTCATAATCGAACACGACACCATTCGGCGTTACCACCTTAACATGTAGGCTGTGTTCATTCATGGCGCGCCCTCACTATTGAGCCATCGTAGCAGCCTTATCAGCTACTTGTTCGATGACACCAACGTTACGGAAGGCATCTTCAGGGTATTGGTCGTACTTACCTTCCAAGATTTCCTTGAAGCTACGTACAGTTTCAGCAACTGGTACGTACTCACCCTTCAAACCAGTAAACGTCTCAGCAACTGAGAATGGTTGTGACAAGAAGAATTGAATACGACGAGCGCGGTTAACGATCGTCTTCTCTTCATCTGACAATTCATCCATACCCAAGATTGAGATGATGTCTTGCAACTCACGGTAACGTTGCAACGTACGTTGTACTTCAGTTGCAACTTCGTAGTGTTCTTGACCAACAATCTCAGGCGTCAATGCAGTTGACGTTGAAGCCAATGGATCCACGGCTGGGTAAATACCTTGTTGCGTCAATGAACGCTCCAAGTTAGTTGTGGCATCCAAGTGCGCAAATGTCGTAGCAGGAGCAGGGTCAGTATAGTCATCGGCAGGCACGTAAACGGCTTGGATAGATGTAACTGAACCCTTTTGCGTTGACGTAATACGTTCTTGCAATTGACCCATTTCAGTTGCCAACGTAGGTTGGTAACCAACGGCTGATGGGATACGTCCCAACAAGGCTGAAACCTCTGAACCAGCTTGCGTGAAACGGAAGATGTTGTCGATAAACAGCAACACATCTTGTCCGTTAACATCACGGAAGTGCTCAGCAATTGTCAAACCAGTCAAGGCAACACGCATACGTGCTCCAGGAGGCTCGTTCATTTGACCATAAACCATGGCCGTTTGCTTCAAAACTCCTGAATCCTTCATTTCGTGGTACATGTCGTTACCTTCACGGGTACGCTCCCCGACACCAGTAAAGACAGAAATACCATTGTGACCTTGTGCGATGTTGTGAATCAATTCTTGAATCAAAACAGTCTTACCAACTCCGGCACCACCGAACAATCCGATCTTTCCACCACGGATGTAAGGTGCCAACAAATCGATAACCTTGATACCAGTTTCAAGGATTTCAGTAGATGTGGCCAATTGGTCGTAGGCAGGCGCGTCACGGTGGATTGGGTCACGAGGAACATCCTCACCCAATGCTTCACCACCGTCAACGGGGTTACCCAAAACGTTGAACACACGTCCCAACGTAGCTTCACCGACTGGAACACTAATAGGTGCATTAGTGTCCTCTACGGCCATCCCACGTTGCAAACCATCAGTTGAGTCCATGGCAATCGTACGAACGACACCATCACCCAAAGCCAAAGATACTTCGACCGTCAACGAACCTTGCTCACCCTTATCGATGATCAAAGCATTGTTGATGTCAGGTACTTGAGTTCCTGATGGAAAGGCAACGTCGACGACTGGGCCAATGACTTGAACAACACGTCCAGTATTCATTGTCGTTTCCTTCCTTCATTTCAAAGGGGTTACGCCGCTTGGACTAATCCAAGGCAGCCATACCACCTGTAATTTCTGTAATTTCCGTCGTAATCGCACTTTGACGCGCACGGTTGAATTGCAACTCCAACGTGTTAATCACTTCCTTGGCGTTATCAGTTGCCGATGACATCGCGTTGGCCGAAGCCGCGTGCTCAGCCGTCTTGGCATCCAAGATAGCACCATAGACCAAGCTCTCAGCATATTGTGGCAAAACCACACCCAAGATTTGTTCTGGAGAAGGATCCATTTCGTAATCCGCCTTCAAACCGCCTTCTTCAGTTGGTTCCATGTCATCAGTCGTAACTGGCAACATCTTCTCCAAACGAAGATCGTTTTGAATACGTGATACGAAGTGTTGGTATGCAACAGTCAACTCATCAAAGACTTCGTTGTCGTACATTGTCGTAACGGTCTTAACGATTTCGCGAACCTCGTTAAAGGTAGGCACGTCAGACACACCACGGTACTCGTAAGCAACATTGAAGCCACGCTTCTTGAAGAAGTCTGAAGCGTTACCACCAACGGCCAAAATAACCACTTGGTCAGGCGTCAATTGACGCTCTTCGATAACTGCCATCATACCCTTCAATAGCGTTGAGTTATAACCACCAACCAAACCACGATCAGAAGAGATGACCAAGAAGCCAACCTTCTTCACATCACGTTGTTCAAGTAAAGTACCTGAAACATTGTTGATGTGTGCATTAGCTAAGTGTGCCACAACGTCGTGCAAGGCGTTAGCATACGTTGTGTATGAACCACCGTGACGTTGAATTTGACTCAACTTAGCCGTAGAAACCATTTGCATGGCACTCGTGATTTGTCGCGTCTTTTTTGTTGAGGCAATTCGGCGTTGAATATCTTGCAAAGAAGCTGCCATTTATCGCCCCTCCCTTAATTAGTGGGCACTTGGCGCAAAGGTTGCCTTGAACTCCGTAATAGCGGCGTTCATAGCATCTGCATCAGGCAAATCCTTTGTGTCAACAATCGTTTGCAACAAGTCGTTGTGTGAAGCACGAACAGCTGCGATCAATTCTGATTCGAAGCGTTGGATATCTTCAACTGCAACGTCATCCATAAAGCCACGAGTCAAGGCGTACAATGACAAAACTTGCTCTTCAACTGGCAATGGTTGGTGCAATGGTTGCTTCAACAACTCAACAGTACGACGACCACGGGCCAACTTAGCTTGCGTTGCCGCATCCAAGTCAGAACCGAATTGTGCGAATGACTCCAACTCCTTAAATGAAGCCAAGTCCAAACGCAACGTTCCGGCAACCTTCTTCATGGCCTTAATTTGGGCGTCACCACCAACACGTGAAACAGAAGTTCCGGCATCGATGGCAGGACGTACGCCGGCGTAGAATTGGTCGGCATCCAAGAAGATTTGTCCGTCGGTGATTGAGATAACGTTCGTTGGGATGTACGCAGAAACGTCACCCGCTTGCGTTTCGATAACTGGCAAAGCAGTCATAGAACCGCCACCCAATTCGTCTGACAACTTAGCCGCACGTTCTAGCAAACGTGAGTGCAAGTAGAAGACGTCACCAGGGTAAGCTTCACGTCCAGGAGGACGACGAAGAATCAATGACAGCTCACGGTAAGCCGTAGCTTGCTTTGACAAATCATCGTACACAATCAAGACGTGCTTGCCGTTGTACATGAATTCTTCACCCATTGCTGCTCCGGCATAAGGTGCCAAGTACAACATTGGGGCTGGTTCTGAAGGACCAGCTGAGACAACAATCGTGTAATCCAAAGCGCCCATTTGACGCAAAGTTTCAACTTGCGTACGCACAGTTGAGTCCTTTTGTCCAATAGCCACGTAGATAACGATCATGTCTTGATCCTTTTGGTTCAAGATCGTGTCGATGGCAACAGACGTCTTACCCGTCTTACGGTCACCGATGATCAACTCACGTTGTCCACGACCAATAGGAACCAAGGCGTCGACGGCCTTCAAACCAGTTTGCAATGGCTCGAAAACAGACTTACGCTCCATAACTCCTGGGGCCTTTACTTCAACTGGACGAGTGCTCGTCGAGTTAATTGGTCCCATTCCGTCGATTGGTTGACCCAATGCGTTAACAACACGTCCGATCAATCCCTCACCAACAGGCACTTCCATGATACGACCAGTGCGCTTAACAGTATCGCCTTCGCGAATCTCGTCGTACTTACCTAGGATAATGATACCAACATCATTAGACTCAAGGTTTTGTGCCATACCAAATACGCCGTTCTCAAACTCGACCAATTCACCGGCAAGAGCATTCTCCAAACCGGTTACACGGGCAATACCGTCACCAACATAAGTAACAGTACCCGTTTCTTGAACAGTCAATTCGTCTTGATAGTTGGCCAATTGGCTCTTGATGAGTGAACTGATTTCTTCAGCTTTGATGCTCATTTCAGCAGTTCCTCTTTCTTTAAAGTGTGTCTATTCATCACACACAACATCAATTTCTACTAGATTTTCAGATTACTAGCGGATGATACTCTGACGAATAGCAGCTAACTTAGTTGCTAATGACCCATCCAAAATCTGGTTGTTAGCTCGCACAACAACACCACCAAGTAAGTTTTCGTCAACAGATTGTGTCAACTTAACTTCCTTTGCATCAAAACGAGTTGCAAGTTGCGCCGTCATCCGGGCAGCTTGTTCATCGCTCAATGCAACGGCAGTCTTAACTTCTGCGTATACCACACCTTCAGCCTCGTTAACCAAAGCTTCGTATGCCGTAATAATCGCTGGTAGGTTGCTGAAACGGCGGTAATCATACGCCATTTGAAGCAAGTTAGTTACCACTTGGCTAGTCCCATCTGATAGCGTTGCTACCATTTGCTTCTTAGCCGACTCAGGCACACGCATTGATTCAATGGCCTTCGTCAATTCTGGGTTTTCCACCAATACTGCGCGGACTTCAGTCAATTCAGCCAAAGTCGCAGCATCCGTGTTTTGGTCATGGGTTAATTCGAACAAAGCAACGGCATATCGCTTAGCAATCGTTGCTTGATCCAATGCCATTACTTGTTACCTAACCCTTCGATGTAGGCGTCAATCAACGCCTTTTGATCATCTAACTTTAGTTCCTTTTGGATAATCTTTTGTGCGATTGATACTGACAATTCAGCAACATCATTCTTCACACCAGCCATAGCCTCGGCACGCTCTTGCTCGATTTGAGCTGAAGCTTGATCCTTTGTGGCTTGGGCAGCTGCATGCGCGTCAGCAACGATTTGATCACGTTGCTTACCGGCAGCAGTCTTAGCGTCAGTGATGATGCCGTTTGCTTCAGTACGTGCTGTTTGCAATTGAGCTGAACGCTCAGCTGCATCAGCTTCGGCTTGCTTGCGGGCCTCTTCAGCAGAGTCCAAATCGCGAGAAACCTTTTCCGCACGGCTTTCCATCATCTTTACTACTGGACCCCAGGCGAACTTCTTAATAAGAAGCATCAACACTAGGAATGCCACTAGTACAAACAACATGTTACCCAAAGCCAACCCTTCGCTAGCACCTGCTAGAACAATTTGATTAATCATAATTAGTTGGCCTCCGCGTTACTATTACTTGCTCAACAACATGAAGGCAATGGCGATGGCGATGATAGGCACGGCCTCGACCAATCCAACACCGATGAACATGTTAGAACGCAACTTACCTTCCAATTCAGGTTGGCGAGCCATACCTGAGATCATGCTTGAAATAACAATACCGTTACCAATTCCGGCACCAATAGCGGCACCAGCAGCAGCAACACCAACACCAATGGTTGCAACGTCCATTTTTTTAATCCTCCGATTAGATAAAAAACAATTACTCTTCAATCTCAGTCTTTTCTGATACGTAAACCGTAGTCAACGTCACAAAGACATAAGCTTGAATACTTCCGACAAACAAAGAGAATGCTTGCCAAATCATCGTCAACAAGAATGCTGGAACGAATGATACGACACCGGCTGCATTTGCCAATTCCCAAAGAAGAGACAAGACCATTTCACCGGCAAAAATGTTACCGAACAAACGAAGTCCCAATGTTAAGAAACTTGTGAATTGCTCAATAATGTTAATTGGCAGCAATGCGCTAAATGGACTCAAGTAAACTGACTTGAAGTAGTTCTTAAATCCGAGCTTTTGAACACCCAAGAAATGGGACATTCCAATTGCAATCAATGCCAAGGTCATCGTTACCAACGGGTTAGCCGTTGGTGAACGCAAGTACGTTACGTCATTGAAGTTAACCACGAAGGCAACACCCAATTGGTTCGCAACGAAGATGAACATGAACATTGAGAATGCGAAGAACTTTAAATTAGTTCCAGTTCGATTTGGTAGCGATCCATCAACAATACCGTTGGTAAAATCGATAATCCATTCTAGGAAATTTTGCTTTGACTTACCAGCTGGCTTTAAAACCAACTTGCGAGACATCCAAAATACCAAGAAGAAAACAATTGCGAATGTCACAGTTGTTGAAATGATAATGCTCCAGTCGAACGTTAGCCCCGCAATGCTAAAGGTTGCGGTCTTCTCACCCACAGAAATCCACCTCTTTCCTTTCTAAATATAATTGAGCGGCGATGCGCAGAACACAGGACCGTTAAACTTTTACCCCCCTATATTACGCTTTTAGGAATGAAATTCAACGCTTTAGCATTCAACAAATTTGTCCCAAATGTGCAACCATTTAAGAAAAGGCCCATTTACCGCCGTTTTAATCATTCCAATTAGGAATGAATTGATATTAATATCCAGAATTGATATTTTCTGACTTGCCAAACCCGCGTCATTAAGCGTTTTTGTGCCATTTTTTACAAATAAAAAGCGACGTTGCTTTTACGCACCGTCGCCTATTCTTGAATATTTATTACTTTTCAGAAGCTGCCTTTTGTGGCAAAACCAAATTCAGAATAATTCCCAAAACTGTCGCGATTGCTACGCCTGAGAATTGGATAATGTCATTACCGTGACCGACTTGCAAGTATGCGTTTCCAATTCCGATAACCAAAACTGATGAGGCAATCATCAAATTACGCTTCAAGTTGAAGTCGATCTTGTTTTCGACGATGATACGCAAACCAGAAGCTGCGATAACACCAAACAGCAAGAATGAGACACCACCCGTTACAGCACCGGGAATTGATTGAATCAACGCTGACAACTTACCCACGAATGAGAACAAAATGGCGAAGACGGCCGCACCAATCAAGACGTACACTGAGTGAACCTTGGTAATCGCCATAACACCGATATTTTCACCGTATGACGTCACTGATGGTCCACCGACCAAACCAGCGAAGATTGAGGCTGTACCATCACCAGCCAACGTCCGGTGCAAACCAGGATTACGCATGAAGTCACGACCCGTCAAATCATCCAAGACCATCAAGTGGCCCAAGTGTTCAGTAATCGTGACCAACGCTAGCGGTGCCATCACGATAATCGCGCCCCAATGCATTACAGGCTTGTAATCCACAAATGGCACATCAAAGTCTGGCAAGGCAAACCATGCCGCGTGTGCAACTGGTGCCAAATCAACCAACCCAAACAAAATCGCAAAGATGTAACCACCCACAATACCAAGCAAAATGGGAATCAACCCCAAGAAGCCCTTAAGGAACATATTGAAGATGATTGTCAAAGCCAACGTGATCATCGCCACTGCAAAGACTCGTATATCATACTTGCCATTCAACAACGTTGCTGATTGTGCAGCAGATGATGACAATGACAGCCCGATGACCATGATAATTGGCCCCACCACAATCGGTGGCAACAACTTTTCAATCCAGTTCGTCCCGATGAACGCCACAATCGCGGCGACGATCAAGTAAACAATACCAACCGAGATAACACCGGTTGCCACACCAGGGTAGCCAGTTGTTTTCATTAAGGCAACCATCGGAATAATAAAGGCAAAACTTGACCCCATGTACGCTGGAATTTGACGCTTCGTAATCAAGATGTGCAGCAAAGTTCCCACACCTGAACTAAACAGCGCAATTCCGGGGTTCAAACCAACCAACAATGGCACCAACACCGTTGACCCAAACATTGAGAACATGTGTTGCAATGACAACCCAATCCATTGCAAGAAGCCCGGCCGTTCATTGACGTCTAGGACCACATCGCGTTTCGTTTCCATAATAACACTCCTCTTTCATCGCCTTTAAAAACAAAAGCAGCCAAGATGACTCATCATCCCAGCTGCTAAATCTTGTAACGTGCGGTTGTGTTAGTCTTACTACCCCAATAGTACGTTAGTCGATCTTGTTAGTCTCGCTGGGCTAACTTAAAGACGTTCTTTATGTCTATTAGTATATAGTAGTTAAAACTCTTGGTAAACACTTCCGTTCGTGTTAAACGTTTTACTTAAAAATCGATCACTTCTGGCGCTTCAACGAATGACGCCAACAGTGCTGACGGGAACGTCAACTCCAAAATAATTTCTTGTTCTGGCGTTGGGTGACCGGCCATGAAGCCCTTATTGTCTTCGAAATAGTGCTTCACATCGGCCCACGCCTTTTCAGAGCGCACCAGTGTTCCCTTGTTTGACGAGATTCGGCGACCGCCCTCCCCCATCATCGTATTAAACGCAACCTTACTGTTTGCATCCAATTCAGCAACCTTGGCAGAAGCTGGGTCAGTTACCAAGTACCACTTATTAGGCGCTTCAGTCGATTGTGCAAAGCCCATGATACGGGTTGATGGTTGATTATCAACCGCCGTTGCCATCACCAACAATTGACCGGCCGCAGCCACGTATTCGTTAAAGTTTGCCATATGTGCAATTTCTCACTTTCTTTTCGTTACCTACATTCTAACAGAAAGAAAGTTGACTTGCTGGTTTAAATTGACTTTAATTCTCGCAAAGCATCTGGAATCGCAACTTCCCCATCGTGCATCGTAATGACCCGACGGTACGTATTCTCAGCTTGCAATAACGCTGCCAAAACAGCCGCAACGTTTGGAATGGCATTCTTACCTGGCTCAGTTGGGTCAAGCGCAACCAACCCGGTCGCAGGCTCTTCAACCAATGAACCCGGTTGCAAGATAGTGTAGTCCAACTTGGTATTATCCATCAACCATCGATCGGCAAAGAACTTGGCAATGTTGTAGTCGCGCAATCCTTCACCCCATTCAGCTGGTGACGTCGCGTTCCATGATGACAACATGATAAAGCGCTTAATGCCCAAGGCTTCGGCTGCGTTTTCCAACTTAACTGCTCCAAAAGCGTCGATTTGCAATAAATTCTTACCGCGTGAACCAGCCACAAAATAAATGGCATCAACTGCCAACGGACGCAACTCACCAATTAGCGTGGCTTCATCAGCCAACAAGTCAATGTTCTTGACCGTTACGGCAGCGCCAAAATCTTGGTCAGTATGACGTGTACCGGCAACAACTTCACGGCCGTCCGCTACCAATTGCTTAACCAATTCCTCACCAACACGACCACTTGCACCAACAACTAATACTTTCATGTGTATCTCCTTTTCATCACTGACAATATCTTTCGTCTTAACCCACAATAACAAAAATAGAGGCTGAATGATATTAATCACTCTGCCTCTACTATTCAATTTACAATTAGTGAGTACCGAACAAACGGTCACCGGCATCACCCAAACCTGGGACAATGTAACCGTGTTCGTTCAAACCTTCGTCCAAACCAGCCGTGTACACGTCAACGTCAGGGTGGGCCTTTTGTACTGTCTCAACACCGATTGGGGCTGAAACCAACGTAATCAACTTAATCTTCGTAGCGCCACGCTTCTTCAACGCATCAATCGCCATGACTGCTGAACCACCAGTGGCCAACATTGGATCAACAACCAACACTTCACGTTGATCAATATCCTCTGGCAACTTAACGAAGTATTCAACTGGCTCCAATGATTCTTCATCACGGTACATACCGATGTGACCGATACGAGCGGCTGGGATCAACTTCATAATACCGTCGACCATGCCCAAACCGGCACGCAAAATTGGCACGATAGCCAACTTCTTACCAGCCAACGCCTTTTGCGTCGTCTTGGCAACTGGTGTTTCAACAACAACATCTTCAACTGGCAAATCACGCGTTACTTCGTACGCCATCAATGATGCAATTTCATCAACAATTTCGCGGAACTCCTTCGTTCCAACATTCTTATCACGAATAATCGTTAGCTTGTGTTGAATCAATGGGTGATCAAAAACAGTAAGCTTGCTCATGTCATTTACTCCAATTCATTTTCTTCTATTATACAGGTTATGTTATTCCGCGTGCTCAATTCCGCTCAATGGGAATTGATCCGTCAATGCAACAACTTCCGCTGCAATCAAATCGAGGACTTCTTGGTTATCGTGGTTCTCAAAGGCACGCAAAATCATGTGGGCCACTTGACGCGCCTCGTGCTCCTTGAAGCCGCGGGTCGTAATTGCTGGCGTTCCGATGCGAATACCTGACGTAATGAACGGACTACGTGGCTCATTTGGAATAGCTTCTTTATTAGTCGTAATGTGAATACTATCCAATAAGTTTTGCGCTTCCTTACCCGTCAAACCAGTTGCAGTCAAATCCAAGTTAAAGAGGTGGTTATCCGTGCCACCAGAAACAACGCGGACCAAATCAGATTGCTCGAAGACTTCGGCCATTGCCTTAGCGTTGGCCACGATTTGTTGACCATATGCCTTGAAGCTAGGTTGCATATCCTCGTAGAACGCAGCTGCCTTACCAGCAATCACGTGTTCCAACGGACCACCTTGCGTGCCTGGGAAGACCGCTGAGTTCAACTTCTTGCCTAATTCAGCCTTGGCCAAAATCATACCACCACGTGGACCACGCAACGTCTTGTGTGTCGTCGTGGTCACAACATCTGCAATGCCAACTGGTGATGGGTGAACACCGGCTGCAATTAAACCGGCGATGTGGGCCATATCGACCATCAAATAAGCACCAACTGAATCGGCGATTTGACGGAAGCGGTCAAAGTCAATGAATCGTGAATATGCTGACGCACCCGTCACAATCAACTTAGGCTGGAACTCATTAGCCAACGCTTGCACTTGATCGTAATCAATCAACTCGTTCTCATCCAATCCATATGAGTGGAATTGGTAAGTCTTACCCGAGAAGTTAACTGATGATCCGTGTGTCAAGTGACCACCAGCATTCAAGTCCATCCCCAACACGTGGTCTCCATGCTCAAGCAAAGCCGCATAAACAGCGGCATTCGCTTGCGAACCTGAATGCGGTTGCACATTGGCGTATTCAGCACCAAACAATTCCTTTGCCCGGTCGATGGCCAACTGTTCAACTTGGTCAATGTATTCTGTACCACCGTAGTAACGCTTACCTGGATAACCTTCAGCGTACTTATTTGTCAAAACACTGCCTTGTGCCGCACGGACACCTGCTGATGCAATATTTTCAGATGCAATCAATTCAATATTGTGTTCTTGACGGTCGCTTTCACGATCAATCGCTGCCCACAACTCTGGATCAAATTCACGATAATTTGTCATTCGCAATGACCTCCTATATATCCCCAATAACTATTACAGCCCCAAAGTTAATCCGCCAACAGTTCAGTTACCCAGTGACCGCCTGACGACTTGCCAAGACGGTTATTGTAAGCACTATTTTCTGGCGTATTTGGCATAGCAGCCACCAAAACGGTTAACACATCCTTACGATCATCAAAATGACGTAAGCCGGCAAACAATTTCGCTGCTGCGGTATCTCCATTATCCCCGAGCGACCAGACAAAGTCCATGCCGGCCAACTGGTGTTGCACAATTAAATCGTTCGTCAACATCAAGCCAACTGGCTCCAATTGGCTTTGTGCCCAAATAATCGCCTGTGTCCAATCTTCCGGTGCCACCATATAGACATCCTTATCAGGTGCATAGTGGCGATACTTCATGCCCGGTGCTTTTGGCGCTTCATCTGCATCAACGTGCTTAATTTCAGAGTCCACCGGCACAACCAAAACTGCTTCGATTTGGGCTGGCGTAATCTTACCAGGGCGCAACACAGCTGGTGTATCTGTCGACAAATCAATCACCGTCGACTCCACGCCAATCTTTGTCGCACCATCATCCAAGATGCCTGAAATCTTACCATGTAAATCATGATAAACGTGTTGGGCAGTCGTTGGTGATGGCTTCCCTGACGTGTTCGCAGATGGACCAACCATTGGCGCATCTGCTTCACGAATCAATGCCCGTGTCACGTCGTTATCCGGCATCCGGGCGGCAACAGTATCCAAGCCCCCTGTTACCGTCGTTGACACTGTACCTGGCTTGACTGGCAAAATCATCGTCAAAGGTCCTGGCCAAAAGGCGTCCATCAACTTTTCAGCCCACGCATTAACCACTGCAAAACGATCAACTTGTTCCTTGTCAGCAACGTGGACAATCAACGGATTATCCGATGGTCGGCCCTTCGCTGCATACACTTTACTAACTGCTTTTTCATTAAAGGCGTCGGCACCCAAGCCGTACACCGTTTCAGTCGGGAACGCTACCAGTGATCCGCGCTTAATCGCACGAACGGCTGCTGGCAATTCGTCGGCCGACCAAATTTTCGTCTCTGCCATACTCTTTATGCCTCCCGCGACACTTTAATCATCCGATCATGTCCACTCATATCTTGACGCAACGCTACTGATACGCCAGGCAACTCGCCAAAGACCGCTAACAAAGCTGGCCCTTGTTGATAGCCAATTTCAAAGTACGCTGTCCCGTTGGGCGCCAAATAAGTGAGCAATTGGGCTGCCATTTGCTTGTACAAGGCTAACCCCTCATCATCAGCAAACAAAGCTAAATCTGGTTCGTACATGATAACTGACTCATCCATCACGTCACGTTCCGCCTCACTAATATAAGGCGGGTTCGAAATAATGATGTCGTATTGCCCAGTTGCTTGGCTAAACAAGTCACTTTCAATGAACTTAACCTGCTTGGCGAATTGGTCAGCGTTGGTTTGCGCTACTACTAACGCATCTGCTGAAATATCCGTCCCAGTCACATCCCAGGTTGGCCGTTCAGCCCCAATCGTTACCGCAATCGCCCCTGAACCAGTTCCAATGTCGAGCACGCGTTGCGCTGGCCCAGTTGCTTTATGATCGTTTAGTACCCATTCAACTAATTCCTCAGTCTCCTGGCGTGGAATCAAAACACGTCGATCAACGTTGAACTCGCGGCCATAGAACGCAGCGTGGCCCAGCGCGTACTGCACTGGTTGACCACCCTTGATTGCCCGGACGGCAACCATGAAACGTAACCGCTTCTCGTCCTCTAAGACCGTATTCAAGTTATTCGCCAATTGCGCATAGTTCCAATCCATCATCCCTGTTAGCAGATAATCGATTTGTGCGAGTCGCTCTTCTTGGTCGTGAATATATGGCTCAAGTTGCCAATCACCCCAATCGCGAACTGCTTGAATTGTCCATTGTTCATCAAACATGTTATCTATCCTTGCTTCAATTCTTCTAACTTAGCCGTTTGATCAGCGATAATCAACGCATCAATCACGTCTTCCAATTCACCGTTCATAATCCGATCCAACTTGTTCAATGACAAACCAATACGGTGGTCCGTCACACGGTTTTGTGGGTAGTTATACGTTCGAATACGTTCTGAACGATCACCAGTACCAACCGCCGTCTTACGTTGCTCAGCGTATTCAGCTTCGTTTTGTGAGGCGTAGTAGTCGTAGACACGCGCCTTCAAAATTTCCAATGCCTTCGCACGGTTTTGTTGTTGTGAACGTTGGTCTTGCATTGCCACTACGATACCAGAAGGCAAGTGGGTCATACGCACAGCTGATGACGTCTTGTTAACGTGCTGTCCACCGGCACCAGATGAGCGGTACACATCGACACGCAAATCCTTGTCTTCAATTTCAATATCAACGTCTTCGTATTCTGGCATCACACCAACAGTAGCCGTTGACGTGTGCACACGCCCAGCTGATTCCGTTTCAGGGACACGTTGCACACGGTGCGCACCGTTCTCAAACTTCAACTTTGAATAAACGTTGTTACCCGTAATCATCAAAACGATTTCCTTGTAACCACCGATTTCAGTCTTGTTTTCATCGATAATTTCAACGTTCCAACCTTGCTTTTCAGCGTAGCGTTGGTACATGTCGTACAAGTCAGCCGCAAACAAAGCCCCTTCGTCACCACCGGCAGCCCCGTGGATTTCCATGATGATGTTCTTATCATCGTTTGGATCCTTTGGCAAAAGCAAAATCTTGATTTGCTCTTCAAGGGTTTCCTTTTCTGCCTTTAGCTCCTTCAACTCATCCTTGGCCATTTCTTCCAATTCAGCGTCGCCCAAGCCTTCGTTCAACATCTCTTCGTTGCCTTCGATACCGTCAACAACATCCTTGTAGCGCTTAAACGTCTCAACCGTTTCACGCAAGCTACCTTCTTCCTTAGAAAGCGCCATGAAACGTTGCGTATCTGAAATGACATCAGGGTCAGAAATCATTTCGCTGATTTCGTCGTAACGGTCAACAACCGCTTGGACCTTCTCAAAAATCTCATCCATGTGATTTACAATTCCTCTTCTTTAAGTATGTATTAGTGCTTAACAACACGACGGGCAATCGCTGCCATGTCTGGGTGGTTATAGTGATAACGGCAAACTG
Organism: Weissella sp. MSCH1; assembly: GCF_045799135.1. Lineage (NCBI taxonomy): Bacteria > Bacillati > Bacillota > Bacilli > Lactobacillales > Lactobacillaceae > Weissella > Weissella sp. MSCH1. The sequence goes on from NZ_JBJMBA010000042.1 coordinate 137,389, forward strand.
GCATGTAGGCTTCATCCCCACCAATTTGCACCTGTGCGCCTTCATAAACGGGCCGACCGTCAGAAATGCGTAAGTTCATCGTCGCCTTACGACCGCAGAATGAACAAAGCGTCTTCATTTCCTCGATTTTATCCGCATAAATCAGCAAAGCTTCTGACCCCGGGAATAAGTTATTAAACGCGTCGTTCTTCAACCCGAAGGCCAAGACGGGAATATGTAACTCATCCACTACCCGTGTCAGTTGTAACACCTGGGCTTTGGTCATAAATTGGGCTTCGTCGATTAAGACCGCAGCAACCTCATCTTGACTATGAATCAATGCGAACAGGTCGTCCTGCTCAGTAATTGCTGTGGCTGAACGTTGCATCCCAATCCGTGATGCAATTTCACCAACCCCAGAACGATTATCTAGCGCACTCGTCAATAAAAGCACATGGCGTTGTTGTGTTTCATAGTTGTGTGCGACTTTTAAAATTTCGATACTCTTACCGCTTGCCATCGCGCCGTAACGATAAAACAGTTGCGCCATATGCGACCACCTTTCCGTTTGCCAAACCATTTTTTTGCAGTTTGACACTCGTATACCAGTATAACGAAATTTCACCTATAAAAAAAGAAGAGAACTCGCAACAGTTCCCTTCTTGAAATTTAATCGGCTAGATTCTTGTAATTCAAAATCTTCTTGTACATCGTCTTGTACTCAGCATTTGTCATCGTAGCCTTGTATGGTGGGATGTAGAAAATCTTGGCATGCTTGTCGAGGTAGTCCATCGGATTCGTCTTAGCAGAATCCATGGCCTTCTTCCACGTATCACGTGAGATGCCTTGCTTATCAGCTTGCCAATCAAGAATAAATGACGCCAATGCACCGACGTTATACGTTTCAGCGTATGCACCACTATCTAGGTAAGCCAAGCGGTTTTGCTTAAACAATGTCCGCACAGCTTGATCGTTTTGCTTCATCGTCTTCACCTTATCTGGATAGCCAGCAAATAGTGATGACCGAATCTCATAGTAGTACGCCGTTCCTTCCATACGATCGTCCTCAAAGGTTGCCTTGTAGTCCTTCTCGTAGTTTTCCTTGTAGTAACGGTACGTCGCCAACGCTTGCGCTAATGACTTCTCTGACTTATTCGTGTAAGCCGCCATCAACTGTTCTTGCAATTGCAATCGAATGCGGCGCGCATCCGTGTGCTTCAAATACTCGTTTTGGTCTGGATTGTAGTGCTTCTTCGGTGAAGCCCAGCCCTCTTGTTCTGTCCCGTGGAACATTTCGTGCGCATACGTGATGAACAAGTCGTACGTCCCCAAATGTGGGTAACGTACCAGACGCTTCGTGTCACGTAACTCCTCATTCGTGACAGCCATGAATGCCCCTGACTTGCCGTGCGCATTAAACGCCATAAACCAACCTGATAGCGGTTGGGGATCGATATCATAACTAAGCGCTTCCTTTTCAGTCATGTCTGACACCTTACCCGTTGGCGTCACCATCCAGAACTTCTTATCATCCACCCCATTGACAATGGCGTATTGGTTAACGTCCTTATTATTTGGCCAAAGCGAGGGCGCAATTTTATGGTAAGTCTTCACCTGATTTGCAAATGTCTTGTGGACATATGTCGAGACATCTTGATCAGCCCGCGCTTTCGTAATGCCAAATTCACTTGCCTGAGTTGTCGTGCCCAATAGCGCCACACTAGCACCCACGACGCCGACGCCCAAACTAACTCGCGCCACTAGTTTTTTCATACCCATTTCGTAAACCCCACTATTTTCAAGTTTGCTTTATTGCATTTAGTTTACAAAAAATGAGTGGTATTGTCACAAAATAAGGTTTAAAAAACACCCGTTGAACTTAATCAACGGGTGTTTCGATTATCATTAGAATGCTTCTGGCTTGATATCTGCCATCTTTTCAGCCCAGTTGACTTCTGGGTACTTGCGTTCCAAAGCCGTTTGCAACACGTGCAAAGCCAAGTTTCCGTTACGTGTAAAGATAGGTCCGTGGAAGTACGTCCCGTAAACATTACGGTACACAAGTCCTTCACCGCCATCTTCACCGTTGTTCCCCTTACCTTGCAAGACCTTACCCAATGGGCGCTCGCCTTCACCCAAGAATGTACGTCCTTGGTGGTTTTCGAAACCGCGGTATTCGTTGCCGTTAACTTCGTCCTTAATCAAGACATTACCAATAAAACGGCTGTGTTGTTGGTTCAACGTGTAGTGGTCCATAACGGAAATCCCCTCAACACGCGTCCCATCAGCCATCAAGAAGTAGTGACCCAACAATTGGAACCCACCGCAAACACCCAACAATGGGCCATCTGATTCGATGTAGCGCTTGATAGCATCTGCTTTAAACTTCAAATCTTCTGCAACGATTTGCTCTTCGTAGTCTTGTCCACCACCGAACAGCACAAAATCGTACTTCTTATCATCGAACTCATCGCCCAATGAAATCAACTCTACGTCGACATCAACACCGATTTGTGATGCATAGAAACGCATCGCCACGATGTTACCGTAGTCGCCGTAAGTGTTCATCAAATCACCGTACAAGTGTGCGGTGTGCAAAACGTACTCTGCTGCCATGATTTTATTCTCCCATACCAGTCTTGATAAAGCCTTGTTGTGCCAATTGGGCACGTAGTTGTAGCATTGCCGTATAAGTTGCGGCAATGTACACGCGCTTCGTTGGCATCTCGTCGATCGCCTTGACAATTTGCTTGAGATCTTGGTAAACCGGGTGTTCACCGTATCCAGCCATCTTCACACGGACATACAAGTCCTTGTAACGCTCACCACCAGTTGCAATGGCTTGCATGCCTGAATCCTTCAATGATTCAAAGTCTGTATCCCAAATCCAACTCGTATCGATACCGTCTGCATAGTTCGCATTCAACAATGCAATCAATGAGAATGGTTGATCGTCCGTCTTCATCATATCGATGACTTGATTTGCCCCAACCGGGTTCTTAATCAAGACAATCGTAACTTCCTTACCGTTGACGTTAACGGCTTCTTGACGACCGAAGATTTGCGCATTTGATTCAAAAGCGTGGTGAATTTGTTGTGTGGTAACACCTAAGAAACGACCAACCGTGTACGCAGCTAGCGCGTTATAGATGTTGTACATGCCACCGATTTCAATTTGATACGTCTCGCCATCAATATCAAAGTTTGAATAACGAGGTGTCATCTCATTAATCTTCGTTACGGCATAATCCAACTCAGGACGCTTGAAATCGTCTGAAACTGAGAAGTAATCACCTTGATTACCAAACGTCATAAAGTGATAGTGCAACACCGTATCATCAGTTGGTGATAGCACACCGTCCGTGTTGTGAGGCGCCTTCATATCACCATCCGCTGGCAAGTGATTAAATCCGTAATAAACCTTTGGATTTGGCAGATCACCGCGCATGAAGATTGGTGAATCAGCGTTCGCAATCACCGTTGCCTCAGGGAACAAACGAATGCCCTTCAAAATCTTATCGTAGGTCGTGTAAATCTCACCAAAACGATCCAATTGGTCACGGAAGATGTTCGTCAACACGAAGGCCATCGGCTTCAATTGACGTGCAACTTCTTCCACATTCGCTTCATCAACTTCCAAAAGCGCAATTGGGCGGTGTGACTTACCGGTTACTTTCGCTGTCAACATCGTTCCCGTGATACCTTGCATCATATTCGAACCAGATGGGTTTGTAATCACATCAGGGAATTGTTCGCGCAAGACACGCGTGGTCAATGTTGTTGTCAACGTCTTACCATTCGTACCTGTAATCAAAATAACGTCATACTTCTCAGCCAACGTTGTCATGACTTCAGGGTCAATCTTCGTTGCCAACTTACCTGGCAATGATGTACCACCACGACGCAAAATATCATGCAGTACCACGTATGAACTTTTACCAACAAAAGTTGCCAATGCACTCTTCAAGCTCATGTCGTCCTCCTACTACATCGTCACCGATGTTTATCTGTCAAAATAACTAATCTATAGTGTACCATTTTCGCACGTAAAAAGTCAGGCCGATAGGAATATAAAGTAAAAGCACGCGCAAATAATTCGCACGTGCTTTTGTTAACAATTCACTTACATTGACTTCGGTCCTGGCGTCGATGCAATCAACGTCGCCTCACCTTGTAGTGTCCATGCTTCAACGTCATTTGGCAAGATAAAGCTTTGGCCCTTGTGCAATGGATAGGTCACGCCAAAGACAGTTAAGTCTAACGTCCCGTCAATCACAGTTGCCAGCAAATATGGCGCCCGTGCATCTAAGGTCGCACGGCCATCAACATCCCACTTATAGACATTGAAGTAAGGTGCTTCAACCAGCGTTGTCACCGTGACGCCACCGTATGTAGCCGTCGAAGTTTGTGGTTGTTCCGGTACAAACGGTACCGTCGTCACATTCTTCGCATCGGCCAAATGAAGTTCCCGCAATTCACCCGTTTTTGCATCAACCCGGTCAAAATCGTAAACCCGGTAAGTCACGTCAGATGATTGCTGCGTTTCCAGTGCGAGAACCCCGGCACCTAATGCATGAAGCGTCCCGGCTGGTACATAGAAGAAGTCGCCAGCCTTAACGGGTACTTTTCGGAGTAACTTATCCCAGTCACCAGCATCAACCGCTGCATCAAATTCTGCCTTGGTTTGGGCCGTGTGCCCGTAATAAATTTCGGCGCCCGGTTCAGCCGCCACGATGTACCACGATTCCGTTTTACCAAGTTCGCCGGCGTGTTCACCAGCATACGCGTCATCAGGGTGCACTTGCACCGATAAATCCTGGTGCGCATCTAGCAACTTAACGAGCAGTGGGAATGGTCGGTTCGTGTCTGTGTTGCCAAACAGCTGTGGTTCTTCTTGCCACAACTCAGCAATCGACTTACCTGCAAAACGGCCATTCTCACAAAGCACCGTGCCATTCTTGTGACCTGAAATCAGCCACGCTTCACCCGTCGTTTCCGATGGGATATCAAAGCCAAACACATCACGTAACGCCGTGCCACCCCACATCTTTTCGTGCAAGGCTGCCGTCAAAATCAATGGTTCTGTCATTATTCAATTCCCCCAAAGTACATGTCGCTAATTAATCAAGATGCAAATAAATGCTTGAAATCCAACCGTGTTGCACCACGTGGTACCACAAGATACCAGATGGATCATCAACCCGTTCTGAAATTTCAATTCGTGAACCGTGGACAACTCGTCCAATTTCACGTCCGTATGGTTGTGCATATACGGCCACGTCCCCACCTGGCACATAATCCACAGTTCCGCGGGCCACAAATGGCTTTGGGGCCCACGTCGTTGGTCGATTCCATTCAGAAATTGGCTTTGCTGAACGGCCATCATTATCCGTTAACTTCATTGTTTGCATGTTGTACGGTACCCAGCGTGAATCTGATAGTTGATACCAGAACTTCCCCTCACGCGTTGCAACCCGTTGGGCAACCTTCACGTATGAATCCGCCCAAAGCTTTTGGCCAGTTGGCTCAGCGACATCAATCGCTGCAACCGGTTGGACATCCGCTAACAAATGCAAATACTTGTCAGCTAATTGTTCAGTTTCCGCAATGTCATCGCGACGGTAATAGAACGTTGCGGTGTGCATCGTGGTTTCATCGAAAGTCCCTTTTAACGTCCCCTCTGATGAAACAAAGCGATACCCTGGCAATGTTTGTGGATCAACTGAGAAGCTATCACCCACGGTACCTTCAATCAATCTTGCATGCGTTAACGCCGTCTTTGTATCAACATCCTTGGCGTATACCCAAACTGGCATACCCTTTAGTTGAAAGTCAGCCATACTCGCTGCCTCCTAGTCGTAGTTTCTTACGTCTATTCTACCAAATTAACCTTAAGTAAGCCCGCGTTGATTACCTGCACTTAACCTTTTGTTTAGTTTAACGTCTTAATGACCCGCGCTGGGTTACCGGCAACCATGACATTACTTGGTACATCCTTGGTCACAACCGCTCCGGCACCAACCACTACGTTATCTCCAATCGTAACACCAGGTAACACGATAACGGAACCACCAAACCAGCAATCATCCCCAATCGTGATTGGTGAATCATATTGCCAACCCTCACGCCGCAACGCCTTATCATATGGATGGTGATTAGGTGTGTAGAGCTGGCAGTTTGGCCCGATAAAACAGTGCGCACCAATCGTCACGCGCCCAGCACTCAAAATTTGCAGGCCGGCGTTGATAAAGGTTGCGTCGCCGATGGTTAGGCGTTGGGGATGCTCAATTGACGTGATTGGAAAATACACATCAGCATCCTTTGCCATATTCGGCAAGAATTCTTGTAACAAGCGCGTTGCTTCAGCCAAATCTGTCTTCGCGACATCGTTAATGCGTTGCACCGTTTGCGCACTTTGCTTAACAATCGCTTGTACCTGAGGCTCCTTTGCGTATTGGTACCACTCCCCTTGGTCAACCTTGTCAAAAATAGCCACATCGGCTAAGCGCGCGATTTCTGTTGGTGTTAAGTCTTTCATAATCCGATTCCCCTCGTTATTCAGTAACTCCATTATACGCCAAATTTGTACGGACAAATGTGAATTAATTTAAATGAGAACGTTTTTAATCAAAATAGTTGACTTCTCATTTTCCTTACTGTATATTAATGTCATGCCTTAGCAAAGGACATAATTGCTTTGTAGTTCAGCGGTAGAATAGCTCACTGTTAATGAGAAGGTCGCTGGTTCGATCCCAGCCAGAGCAGTCATAGAAAACTTGAAACCCTGTCATATCAAGGCTTAACGCCTGTGTGACGGGGTTTCTAGCACCAACTCCCCCACTTACTCCCCCTTTTTCTTGGCACCAATTGGCATCAAACTCGGGGAGTAAAAGGGGAAGTAAAATTTAATACGAGCAGCCAACTCTATCAGCTCCTCTACATACCCATTGTAGCAGGGGCTTTTTGTTTTGTTACGGGGATGAAATTCGTTGCCTATACAAAAAGTCCGTCAGATGCAACATATGCCTTTCTGACGGATTTTTAATATCGATTACTAATCACAGATTTGGATTTGTATACTCAACAGATTATTTCTACTTATGCAAACCGCTTCTAAAGCGTGTAGTCACATTTATATAGACTTCCGTTTATATTGATTCACTAAACATACCCGCTATGTCCTTTCGGACTTGACGTTCATCACCTGCAATATAAAATTTAACACCATACAACTTAACTTGATCATTTTCGCCAATCACATCGACACTTTCAGGCGAAATACTCGTTAACAAGTCCTCTTTCCATTGGTATTGAGCCAGCAATTAGGTACCCTTGGGTTCAATATAAATCTGATAAATGTACAACTCATTGGCCAAATACAAGTTAACACCTAACTTATCGCTAATATCTTGCCATGTCATATTGTCCTTATCGTGCATGGCAATAGCTTGTAACTGAAAGGGTGTTAATGTTAATAGTACCTCATCAACGGCTGTCTTTTGTGCCTCATAGGCTTTTAATTTGGTATCGTCATCAGTCTTCAAGTAGTCCATTTGTAACTTAGAACATTTAATATCCACGTCTAAACGCTCATTAAAATAATCTTTAATAAGCTGTTCTGCCCTTTTCATAACTTCCTCCCGTGTACCTATATTTCATATATCATTATACTAAAAATAGTTTAGAAAATAAAAAAGAAACTGATGTAATTCAGTGCCTAGATGGATACTTTTGAGGGTCTCGCCAATGTTGGCTAGACCTTTTAAAATCTGATCGGATATCGTCAATATTAACGAGACCTAAATAAGGTGGCAAAATCTTAAGGGGGGCGCAAGTTACGCCCCCCACTTATAAAATATGATGATAAATAAAAAAACACTAACAAATTAATGTTAGTGCTTACTATTAATTATACTTGAGGAAAACAATGGTTATACATAAGTAAATCTTATTTAAAAATAACCAATAAATTTCATTGGTTAAATTAATTATTTAAAAAAATTTTTTCATTCATTATTTCTTCGTTTGAAATTTCAATATGCATTTTTTCATTAGCATAACTATAACTTCTATCCCAAGCGGTTTCAGGTTTATGAGTCATATTTCTAAGTTCTGCAGCTTCATATCTACCATATTTTATCCATATCTCTAAAAGAACGCCCGATACATCAGAATTAGCGCTAATTTCGTTATAGTGTAATCGTAAATCCTTTTTGCGGTCTTCACTGGGGTTAATAACGTCTGTTAATTCTATCTGTGAATAAAATTTCTTACCTACCGACTCATAATATGGACCATGGGCATAAGCCAAAGTATCTTCATTAAATAAGAGGTTGCCATTCTTTTTCATAAATAACTTTTGAGCAAAATAAAGTAACTTATGAAGTTTCATTTGAGTAATTGGTGTCGCCTCTTCATCACTGTTTACCGTGCTGAAACTTTGCGCTATAAACCAATCCGCCACATCCAAAGCTGTTTTATATAAACTTCTCTCATTTTTTGTATTAACGAGATTATTTAAATTAGCAAAATCGTTTTTTGAATACTTACTTTGATCCGATTCGAAAAAGCGTTGTTTAAATTTTTCTATATCAAATTCTTGAAAACCTTTTAAAATATCACTTGTTTTTTTGCTAGGAATAGAACCGTTTTCAACTTGAAAAATTGTAGCTCTAGATAAGTTTGTAAAGACAGCAAACCCACGTTGGGACAACCCCAACTGTTCACGAAGTTTCAATACATCTTCGCTTGTTATTAAATTATTTCGTTGTTCATATTCTAAAAATAACTTTTCATCATTTTCTTGTTCAATGTTCCTGTCAAAAATCTCTTCATCAGTATTTAACAGGATCCTAGCACGTCCCATTATCGTTATTTCAATCCCTTTAACGGAATTAGTAATTGGCTTATTAATGATTTTTGTTGCGTTTTCATATACAAAATCATCTTTACTTTCAACGTAATATTTTTTCATTATAAACCTCCCATTTCATGTTCAGCTTCATGAAAAGAAATTAGCCAACCATATTCATCTCTCAACTGTAACTTAATATAAATTTGAAAATCTTCAAAATTTGAACAAAAAACCCAAATAAAATCACCAATATGATTCCTATCTGGTTCTGGCCCTTTACAATAATTACTAGTTGTCAAATTTAAAATAGTCTCTTCCATAGAGAGAATAGAAATACCTTTTTCTCTTAAAAAGTTGGTGTTTTTTCTCCTGTTAACTAAAGTATATTCGCCCTGCGACATTTTCATTTTAAATTTATGTAAAAACTGATCAATCTCTGAATCATTTGGATTATTGAATATACTCATAGCCCACCTCACGTATATTGTACAACTTGGTCTATTTTTAGTCCAGTTTTTTAAATAGTTTACTTTAGTATTTGAACACTAGCATTCAACAATTATCCGAAGTTTCAATAAAATAAGTTATTTTGCCCTTTTTATGTGCAATTTTTATATTGCGTTATAGTGCAACGCGTTGCAACGTTTTTGTGGCACTTCATAATGCTAGTGTTGTCTATTTCATGCTAAGTTTTACTATATTCGACAATTCAGTTGAAAGTCATTTAAATGCTCAAATTTGCAACTGTCAAAAATACAAGTTTTGACAAGTTTACAACGCCCTATATTCAACTTAGACCGTCAAAATATTTCAGGTTTTCGTCACATCTGTCGAAAGATACTATTACAAGTTTTGACAAGTCCTCATTTGTCGGGATCGTTGCCACTTGTGGCAAATGTATAATGTCTTTTTTATTAGTGAATGATTGGTTCACAACCGTACCCATTTTCATACTTTTAAAATCAATGCCATTTTATACTAAGTTCTCACTGCGGAAAATTCCGCTATGAAATAGTTAAGTTCTCACTGTCATAATATCGACAGTGAAACGCCAACAGTTGCGATCATCTCACATCTTCGGCTGCATCTAGGGTGTTAAATAATTCATGTCCTAGTACGTTTGTCTTTTACAAGTGTAGATTTACCTACGGTTGCCCATAACGTATATGAAAAAAGTTCATAGAATGCGCTTCTCAACACTTTTAGTATTGATATATCAAATAACTACTGTTTTTATAGTATTTGAAAAATAATAATAACTGCAGCGTGTTGAAGAGACGGCACTATTTGATATTCGGTTACTTCCTAAGCGACGTGGGCGGGGGTATAAATGATTTTTAATTATCAATCAGCTAATTACTCACAGAAACATAAAACGTCACACAGACGCCCCTATGGCTTATCACGCAATACATTAACCCCTTAACAGTCGGATCTATAATAAAACAAAAAACCATCTATTAAAGATTATTTAATAACTGGTCAACTGCTTATTTACCCTCACATAAAACTTACAACTGTCATCACACCAAATATTAACGTTAATACGATAAAAGCTAGTCTTAATTTGCCTGGGTTCCCGATAAGGTTAGAGATACTTATTAGCAAAAACACCAAACTAGCCTGAGCCTTTTGTCCTTGCACCAATGCCCATATTTGCCACAACAGTGCGAGTGCTGCCAGTACGATGAATAAGAGGCGCGCGTAATACTTTTGTTTTTCCCTTTTCATGGCTTACCTCCTTTCATCATCCGTTACAACCATTACACTATTGATAGTATCTAATAATCAACAAAAAACAAAAAACAATAACCCCCGCTACTTATCAATCGTTTCTGATGATTTGTAGCAGGGGGTTAATTTGCTTTAAATATTCTCACTTACAATGCAGCAACAAAATCATATGATTGTTACTCCGAAATTGATTCCTCGTTATATTCTTTTACGTATTCTTCTTTGAAATACTTAAAATAAATTAAGTCCACATTAGACTCAAAACTAAAGACGTATACTACGCTGGCAACATATACCGGAACTAATGTTGCGATAGTCTTAGCAACTAAATGATGCATTACACTCGGATTTATGACATACACAACTGAAACAAGAAACATAGTAATTAGTGTAAAAAGCTCAATATTAAAAGATTTATAAGTGGACTTACTATACTCACTTAAATCTTTCGCATACTCATCTTGTTTAGATTTTGGCTTATATTTGATTAGCGGCTTTAAAACCCTTCTAATCTGCACTGACCTGAAGTAGAAAAATAAGAAACTAACCCCGAAAAAGAGTAACGATGCGACCAAGGGTATACATACGTCAAATTTATCAAACTTAATGAAATCATACAAAAAGAGCACCATCGCGCTATAAACAATAAGCGCTAAGAATGAAATAAATTTCCATGTTACGTACCATATATTGGTCGTTTTAGATATATGTTTCTCTTCTTGTATTTCAGATACCCCCTCGCTGGATGCTTCGATAGGCCCCGTCGTCTCTTCACTATCACCTACATTTTTTGGGGCTTGGTCATGGGTACCACTCATAATAAAACTATCTCCTTCAATTAAAACTCTCCTTAAAACATACCTTAAGAAACCACACAACATAGCTAACTTATAAATATTTTATACAAATTCCTAAAAACAAGACCTTCACTAATACAAGGAAAATTGCTTTTAACACCAATTTAATATAGTTATCATCCTTTAGGTATTTCACGCTATCGTCACACACCAAATTTATATAGCGCGTTTTCCTACAATCTACTTGCCCAAATAAATTGATCAGCCTCTACAAATGTCATGGACTTCACATCGTCATACTCGGCCCTATGCGCGTCTAAAAAGCATTCAGACAACTCATAGCTAGCTACACACTTGTCTAGTGTGCCGGTGAAATAGTTAGATAGTAACGTGTCGTACTTGTCAGCCATAACATCCTCTGTCTTTCTGATACAATGGAGTTACTTACTAATAATTCTTTATAAATGGCGCTGGACTACGGTTCGGCTTTTTTTATCATCCTTCCAACGTAACAACCAAGTCGTATGTATCTCTGAATGCCACAGCGAACTCTATTAAGCCTTCTCGAATTATTTCATGTGCTCGCCTTACCGAGAGATGAGTATCGCAACGAATAGCCTTGTGAGTGTCCTTTAAAATGTATTTCCGCCATATCATCACGCGCTTTCGTTCGTCTAAACTCATAAGGGCTTCTATTAAGCTGTTTGCATATCCAACTACATCATCAGTTAATGGTCTCCCCGTCATCGGGACCCTGTTAAGCTGTTCGGGGGCTGCCTGATAAACATCAAACTGGGAAATAAACAAAATTCTAATTGCCTCCGACTTTAAAAAGTCCCTAACCTCTTTTGCTGTTGTTGCGTTATCTACCGTTTCAACTAACTTTGCCATATACTCACCTCATCTTTTCACGCCTGCAAATTACATATATTTATTGTACAATGTGTTCAATAATAAAAGGATCACTTCTTTCAAACTTATTTTTCTGGGAGATCTACAAAAAAACAACACACTATCATCGTTTGTTCTCTATATGTACACTCATGCCCCGTCTGTCTCTTTTACCAATATGGTCAACAAATGTAAACATGCAACTATTCTCATAAAAAAACGCCGGCAAGTCTTTAAACTTACCAACGTTCTAATTATATTTATTTCAACTTACGGGCAATTTCCATTAAGGCGGCTGCCTTTACATATTCGATACGTCCTAGATCACTTAGTTTTGACTTATCAACAGTATCTAAAAATTTATGCAACTTAATGCGTTCGCCCTCGTAATATTCTCCACTGTTCCATGCTGCCATATTCGTTCCTCTTTTCTACTTATTTGATAAACGCTTCTAACTTTTCAATACGTGCCTCTAATCTTTCAACATATTCACGTATATTTGTATCGTCATAATATGCAATCATCAGATCATTTTCTAATCCATCCAATCGTGCTTCTATTTCGTTTACGTGACCGTCCATATTTTCGTCTTCATTATCAGCGTACGCCTTAGTCGCTGTTAAAGAATCAAATAGTACGTCACGTAATGCCTCATCATCAATCACAGTCAATGATTTCTTGACTGCGTTACGCCATTCCTTGGTGTTATCTACTGTTGCTCTTGGATCGTAATGTTCGTATCTCACCTTGCTGTCCTACTCTCTAAAATTCGGTTTCAATTTCTAAACTTATCACTCCCTTATCACTCTCTTATCGCTATAAACCGCGGTATTATCGCAATTATCAACTTATCAATAATTTGTTACTTACATACACAGTAAGCACTACATCTGACCTTATATAGCTAATTAAATATTGATAAGTGTGATAAGTGTGATAATACCGGTCTTTGCGTTGATAAGAAGATGATAAGTTTTGATAAGTGAGCATCACAGAAGTTCTACCTTCGTGTAAAAGTTACCATCAACACCAATATTAAAATTATGCGGTAATAAGACAGCCAGCCGTCTTGTGTTTGGAAAACTAACTTCTTTTGGTAAATAGTATTTTGCTTTCAATGCTTGGTGTAATTCGCCACGTCGGACCCGGTCTTGTGTATCGCCCGTTTCAACGATAACCAATGGCAAAGACTGTTCTAAGTGGTATACCTCATCTTCATCATCAGCTTGTGCGTTCACAATATTAGTTGCATCAGATAGCCAACGCTTAGGCACTTGCCAATCAGGATCATAAGCGTCCACAATCATGTTGAATATACCGGCACGTTCATCCTTTGCTTGCTTAATTAGCGTTGCCGCTTCTTGGTCATTACGTACAAACTTTTTTGTGAACTCCACAATGGCAATGCGATTGCGGGTGGCGTCATCTGCATTTTTAAAACTTGGTACATCATTTACCAGCAATACAACGGGGCTAATGACATTAGCACTCTGTTGCTTCTTGTTGCCTTTTGCTTCAAATTTCACAGTTGAACCTTCACCAGCTACTAGCTGTTTTATCAGGTTGCCTTCTAGTTCTACCCCTCGCTTCATCTCATCCGAAAATAAGAATCGACTGTTGTTAATCGAGTTCAAGCCAACTACAAAGTTGCTACTTTTATTGATGAATGTCTCACTGTCTAGCTTAGTGGCATAACCATCAGATTCCTCACTCCCCAAGGCGTTCTCCATCAGATTCCACAGGGTACTTTTAGCATTGTCACCGTCCCCATGAATAATAAAAAAAGTCTTTAGTCGATTATTTCCAAAAAGCTGATACCCAAATAACTTCAACAAATCATCAGACAAATTAGGGTATTCAGGTGTATTGTAATTATTCAATAACGTTGTAAAGGCTGGTGCATTTGCTCGTGGGTCGTACTCCGGCAGGATATGATCGAATAATCGACTGCCACGCGGTTCCAATTGTTTTGTATCAATGTTGAATACCCCGTGATAAGTGTTAATTAGATTCGGGTCATTATTTACCCCTACGCTATTAGCTTCGGCCTTTACCAAGGTTGTAATATTCTTCAAAAGTCGGCTGTTCAAACGTCCTTTACGCTTTAGGAACACATACACTGCATTTTCACCAAATACCGGCGCCTCCTTTGCAAATTCTTCTAGCAAAACTTGTTCCTTATCTTTTTCCAACTTAATAGGTTGCTCCAACGACAATTCTGCTAGTTCTTGCTCATTCAAACTTTCCGCCATTAGTACCTCCAATTCTTCACCCAACTTTTAAACTTTGGACCCAATTCACTAATTGGAATCGGGTCACTTCCTAAACTATTTAAATGCTCTACGACATCCAACGTGAATCGTATATTGCCACCAGTATTTCGATAAACCCAACCGCCTACACTTGTTAGCATGTTATCCCAGCCTCCAAACAACCCGTAATTATTCTCAGGGTCTAGTAGTGCTGTAACCATTCTTGCGTTAGTGACCATCCAAGGTTTTCGATCTTCGTTGTTCTCAAAACGTTGCGAGCTTTTTGATTGCTTAGGTTCATATCGGTTTGGGTTCTCATCAAATATTTTGACGAATTCATCCACCGGCAAAGCCATCGTGTCGTTTGCGTTAATCACAGGCTCACTGTGCTCGTTTTGCGTTGTTAGTACATATGTACCAGCCAACTGCTTAAACTGCCTTGTCGCCCCTGCTTCATCCGCTGTGACGTTTAGTAAATAGCTCACCACTCGCCACACCTTGATATAGTCATCTGGCGGTGCTGGTCGGCTTAAGTCGATACCAATACGTATTCGTGCACCTTCCTTAATACCATTGCTGATTGTTGGATAGGCGACTAGATTGTACTGGTTTAATAACCCAGTAGTTATCCTGTCTCTCACTTCGTTATACGTGGATTCATTACCATCCACATCCAAAAACAAGATGGTCCGGGCTGTCACTTCACTATCTGCCCGGGCTGTTCCGTCAACAAGCCCATAAACGACGTACGGTGCACTGGTATGTTTAAAGGTCTCCAGTTGGTTGTTCGTCAGGTTCTGCGCTTGTGTCGGTGTTGCTGTGGTCGTGACAAGGTGTGCGAAATCATCGATACCCTCGACTACTGTATATTGTTTGGCCAATACGCCCATTTGTGCATAAATCATCTCTTTTTCCTCAACACAAACTCTCGTGTACGGCCGTTCGCTACATCTTCTTCAAGAAGGTCAGCAATCTTAGGCAAATCATCACTTGTATATTGTTTATCATTAGAAAAATTGTTCAAAAAAATAAGTAAGTCATCTCCGTAACCCAAAACACCGCTCTTATAGCCGTTTTCAATGAGAAATACCGCAGCTTCATACTTATCATATTCAGCATAGTCACGTACTTTAAGAAAACTTTCTATTTGAACTGCCGCTTCCTCCGGTGTTAAGTATCCCTTGTCCAAATCATCAACTTCATTCATAATTTAAATAATCTCCTTTTTCTTTTTGAGATGCTCACGGTATCTGTCGGAAAACTTCGCCGTGAGTAAGGTACAGAGCAACTATGCGTGTTCAATCGAACGCCTATGGTTGCTTTTTTTGTTATCGTTGAAATTGTTATGCCACGTATGTAAATCAATTGACCGTAACTTTTCAGCACGTTTCAACTCCTCTAATGCTTGGGCCGTGAGTGGAGCGATCGCATTATTTCGTTCTTCATCACTGGTAATTAGGTAGTACCCACTAGGCGTACTGCGTCGGCTACCAATTGGCACACCCTTATGGTTAATCAGGAACGCCACCCATGCCGTTATTGTGCGTTTGTTAGTATTTAGTCGTGCCGCAATGTCCGCAATGCTCACTGGCTTCTCTGCCCCTTCTGGTAGCATTGCCACCAATTGCTCAAGCTGTTCCGTTAATGTTTCTTCACTCATCTGTATCCACTCCTTTCAAATCACCCAACTTCGCGTTTATCACTTCAAGTACATGTTTCTTCGTGTACTGCGTTAGATCCGTTTCTGTAATCGCTTGTGCAGTAGCTGATACAGCCAGCATGAAACCTAGTTCAAAATCTGAACTCGTCTTTGGCTTATCCAATTCACTTAATAGACCGCGCACCTTGCTTGTCACCATATAGGGCAACTCATCGGCTGTTTTTGCACTGATAAGTGCTTGTAAGGTCAAGGCCACCCCACTCGTTGCAATAACGGCCAGTTGACCGTGACCGCTTTCCTTAATCAGATCATTCACATCACTTGCCACCAGTTTAATTGTGGCGTTGTCTAGTCCTTTCATCTCATCACCTCTTTATAATCGCTTTATAGCTTCGTCCAGTTCCGATTGATGAAACAATTCCCGTGCCACACCAAATTCAAACAGTGAATGTGGCTTGATAACGCCTTTATCTATCAATTTCTGAAATGTCTTAGGCGACACATCCAAATAGTTATAAGCCTTAATCTTAGATAACCACGGGCTTTTCTCTGGCGCCGTGACTGCTGCGGTTAGCCGGTCTAGCGCCGCCACTAAGCTCTCAATATCTGGTATACTGGTAGCATTCATAAATAAAACCGTGTCCTTTCTTTTGGGTGCGTGGTAACGATTAGTAACGGGCTTTGGTCGGCACAGGTTACTAGTCGTTTTTTCTTTGTGGTGAGTTGGCTGCTCGCATTCTGTTTATTTTCGATAAACACAAAGACTTTCCACTGGGCAGTTTAACGACTTGCTTGGGTCACATTATGTACACCAGCCACCACATACAAGGCACTGGCACGGTAATAACTAATAAAGTTGTCCTTTAATTAGTTTGTTGTGTATGTATGACGCCACCAGTGAGCCGTGTGTGCTTGTCCTGTGGCGTCTGCGTTTAGTTGTTTTCGTTAAACTCTCGGTCTGCCTTGGCACGTTTCAAGCCGTCTTGTACCTTCTCGGCCAATTCCGCCAATACATCATTTGCTTCATGCTTGTCCTCTGAATTGATGGCACCGTTCAACTTCTCGGTTAATTCAAACAAGTTAAACGGATCTTGTGCAGCGCTTCGTGGGTCTGCATAAGTACGGGCAATTTCTTCCATGTACTTAACATGTGCTAGTGCCGCTTCAATGTCTTTACACTCAATCGCCTTGTATAGCTTTCCAGTTGCGTCATATAGCCCCATTGGGTCATTAGGTTGTTGACTAGTAGCCGGTGCTAAATCAAACGTTGCTACGCTCCCCATATCCTTGGCCAACTCTTCAATAGACATCGTCAGGCGGACCCATGCGTCTGTTACCATTGGGCTTTGTTCGACTGCCCCAACTGCGTCACCTTCCACTGTTTCCATATCTACTGCGTGCATTGCCGCCAACAATTCGGACACAGTCCCCACTAAATCGTACTTATCCGGTACATTGACCGTTACAGGTACATACTGTTCCGTTTGCAATGCTGGGTGCTTCTTTGCCGTGTAGTCATGCTTATTCATAATCAAAACCATCTTTCTTTGGTATTGGGGATGCATCCCCATGCGTTAATATTTACTGTGGCAGTTTTCAGACTTGCCAAGGTCACATCTCTAATCGTCTCCGTCTTCAATAACCAATGCGCCCAAGTAGAAGTCCGTAATAATTGAAATGACCCAAGCTAACCCGCCTAAACCAGTTAGTAACCAAAACATCGGTAACAAAACGTGCCATTGATTAAGCATTAACCGCACCTCGTCCCTTTAATACCGTTGCCTTAATCTCTTGGTAGCTGTACCCGTTCAAGATAAGTTGCTTCATCAACTCTTTAACACGTTCCAAATGTTCCAACTGCGATGAGTTCAACGCCTCTTTTGCATCAGTTACATCAAACGTTGTCTTAAGTTGCTTGGCATTCTTACCCGTGACAACTTTCAACGCTAAGTTATGGATCGTTGCATACATATGCGGGTTATCTGGCCAACTATCATGGACCACTTCACTAAGTGACTTATTCACTGGCTTAATGTTGGCAAGGGCAATTGTCTTATGTGCTAGTTCCTCACGTTGTGAATAGAACGCGGCAACTAAATTTCTTTTGAACTCAACAACCGTATCCGTGTTACGCATCAATGCGATAAGAAAAGTTGCTTGTTGCTCGTTGTAGTGCCAAACTTTCCGCGTCTGTCCGCTTGGTAAAGACGAATTTTTAAAAACCAGCTTTCCAAACTCCTCTAATTCATCGCGATACTTGTTAGTTAGGTGTCGGACGTGTTCAACAGATACACCCGTATACTTCGCTACAATCTCGCTGGTCGTGTAAACACCTTCGGCTGGTGTGCCATACATTACTGAATCTTCCATGGTATAATTACCTCCGTAATATTCACTTCGTTTGAGTTACAGCAAAAACGATCTTTCTACTCATCATTTTTGCATCGACGCCACGGCCTGCTCGCTGTGGCGTTTTTTGCGTCTTAAATCAACTTATAAAGCCACTGGTTTAACTTGTTTGCTGTGGTTGGCCGTATGTCCTCCTTTGCACCTTTTAACAATTTATCCAACGTCCAACGGCTAACCCCCGTTTGTCGTGATAATTCGATAACTGAAATATTTTGCTCGCCTCGCTTGCGTCTTAATGCTTTCAGCATTTCGTTTGATACTTTCATAGGTTCTCCTTTAACACCAATTCGGTGTTTCAATGCATATTAATATAAACACCATTTTGGTGTAAGTCAAGACGATTACTCCAAAATGGTGTTTTATGATATTATTTAATTTGGAGGTAGCGCTAATGAACAGGCTTATACAGTTACGAAAAGAAAAAGGTGTTTCTCAATCTAAAGTCGCTTCTGAAATTGGTATTTCTCAACAAGCATACGCTCGATACGAACATGAGGAACGAGAACCGAAACTAGATACATGGAAAAAACTAGCTGATTATTTCGATGTCACCGTTCCGTATTTACAAGGTATATCACCATTTAGAACAACTGTTACAGAGTTCTTTGATGAGGATGAATTTGACGAAAACGGCGCTCCGACTCCAGAGCACATTAGCAATATGAAAAAAATTGTTGATTCTCATAAAATAGACGACGCAGCTAGATTAAGCCGCAGTATCAATCGGATAACTTCGGACCCGGAAATCAATAAAGAAATAGACAATAATATATCTAACTTTGACGACAGATTATTAATCAGTCGGTTGTACGAAGGCATAACATATGGTTTGGGACCATTGCTATTTGTGAACAAAGGAATTGGAGACAACAAAGATTTGCTTATTGAAGTCGCCAAACAGCTAGACGAAATAAATGAAAAATTGATTGATGCGTCTGGTTTCCGAAATCGCATGGATCAATAAAGAGAATTAACGCTGTGCCCATTTGTGGGCATGAGGTTCACCACTTTGTGCGAACGCCCTAATCTTAATTTAGGTCACCACTTTAGGCTCATTCTTCCGCACTTGTGAGGAAAGACCAATAAATCATTCCAATACGGAATATATAGCGCCTCAAGTGGCGCCGGTCACTTCAAAGTGACCAGAAAATATGTGTGTCTCGTTGTTGTTGATACTCCAATATGGGGATGACAACAAAAAAATTGTTTCGTTTAAAATGAGACCGAAATAACAAGCGTGGTTGCAAACACACTTGTAAACCTGACGTTGTTCTATGGGATAACAGCTTAATCGTTGCCACACATGGCTACGGTCTAAGTTCAACTTAGGTCACGTTCCCAACTTGTTGGGAAAATTCTCCACAAGTGGGGAAAACACAGCATGATCCAATAACTAACGGTCGTACTTGCGGGTACTACCGTTAAAATAACAAGCTCTAATACACTAACGGGCGTACTTACAGGTACGGAGGTTCAAAATAACAGGTGTACCTGCGGGTACGCTTGTTGCATCCCCACTCCTGGGGATACTTAGCGTTATCTTTTTCAATTAGCAGGCATTGCTAATCGAGGGTATGCGCAATATCACGCCAACCAAACGGGGGTTCGTTAATTTTGACGGCACCCCAAAAATTGAGCCCTGCGGAAATGCCCGCTACCTCTTCACATACTCAAACCTTAATGCCATACATAGAGTTGGCTGCTCGCATGGAAAGGCTTAACTATGAGTATTACGAAACAAAAAAACGGCACCTACTCCGTGCGTATCCGTTGGACGGACAAACAGGGTAAACGCCGTGAAAAAACTAAGACTAAATTTGAAACTAAAACACTAGCAAAGCATTGGGAACGGCAAGCCACTTTAGATGCTGACGCCGGTAAATTTGATGGTGTCACTACTGATTTGACCGTTAATGAACTTGTTGATATGTATCTGCAAGAATACGTGCGCGGTAAAAGGCTATCAACCACAAGCAAGGTGGCCCGTTCATTTGAAATGTACGTGCTCACGCCTAAATGGTTCGATAACGTCAAAGTTGCCAAACTATCCAAAGTTGAATTACAACGCTGGGTTAATTGGTTAGCGGGCCAGTTCTCATCGTACAAGCGTAAAGTGGATCATTTCAGAAAAGCATTAGATATTGCGGTATCTTATGAACTATTAGAAAGTAACCCGCTTAATGACGTTCGATACCCTACGGCAGTGTCAAAACCTGATAGGTCATATCGAGTTGAATTTTATGACCGTCAGCAACTTCAAACATTCATGCAAGCTGTACAAGACAAGTATGATAATGCTATCAACTATCACAAGTACGCCTATCTCCGTTTGTTAGCATTTACGGGGATGCGCAATGGTGAGGCAAGGGCCCTTGAGTGGTCCGATATTCATTTAGACGGCAAAGAGCCACATATTATTGTTAGCAAAACCACTAGCGAAACAACTGGCCATGGTGTCGTTATCAACCCACCTAAAACAAAGGCGGGCAATCGCAAGGTTATGTTAGACGAAAAAACCGCCGGCATCCTAAGACACTGGCGGGCTAGTCAAGGACAGCAAATGATGAAACGTGGTAGATCTGCCAATGGCATTGTTTGGACCAATCAGCGACTTGATAATCGCATTTCAGGCAATCAACCACGTTCGTGGCTACTATCAGCAATACGCGATGCGGACGTCCCTCAAATTAACATTCACGGGTTACGGCACACATATATCACACTTGCGGTTCAAGCTGGCATGGATATTAAGACTTTGCAGTCACAAGTTGGACACGATGACGTAAAAACTACCTTAGCAATTTATGCTACCGTCACAGATGAAATGCGATCAAAGACGGCCGATATTTTCACTCAATTAGTCAGCTTTTAATGACAAGTGGGGGAGTAACTGGGGGAGTGAATAGAATTTAATACTGAAAACGCCTATACGACAAGGGTTTCAAGCTGATTGGTCGGTTCCCAGCCAGAGCAGTTGCCGGACCCCGTTTCTTAATTGAAACGGGGTCTTTTTCATTCACCCTTTCACCGGCATAAAGAAAAGAGCAATTGTATCGCTACAATTGCTCTCATCAATTAATCATTAAACTTACGCTTCAACGTCAATGCACCTGCTGCACCAACCAGAATCAAACCAACAATCACAAAGCCCATAATGCCCGTTCCACCCGTAACCGGGAAGATTGATTGCAAAGGCTCTTGCTCCTTGTTTTCAACCGTGAACGTCGTCGTAAAGATGTTCTTGTTTTGGTCTGGCTTAATCCATTCCGTTACCGTCCCATCCTTATCAGTCTTCACAAACAATACCTTTTCGTTCGCCAAGTCCGCCGGCACTGTTACACCAGTTTGCGTTGTGAAATCCGCTTGCTTCAAAACCTTGAAGTAAACATCTTCTGCGCGTTCGTAACCAGTTGGCACCGTCGACTCATTCAATGTGTACAACTTGTTGAACTCAAGTGTTTGACCAGTTGGCATCGTGTGCATACCAGTCGTATCATCCTTGTTCATGCCAATCTTTTGAGTCACATCCGTGAAGTATTGGAAGACTGCACCAGCCAATGGCTTGTTGTCTTGATCAACCTTCTTCACTTGGAAGACCGCCTTGATATCCAATTGGTTAGGCACATTAGCTGTGACGCTACCGTCCTTCGCGTCAACATTTGTCAAAACGGCTGGATTTGTCGTTTCCTTAAATGTCGATGTGTAAGCATCACCTGTACCGTCCGCATTAGCTGTCAACTTAGCACCAACATTGAACGTGACGTCCGTTACCTTCACATAACCATCCGGCGCCGTTTCGATCAATTGGTATTGACCAACCGGCAAGTTGTTCCACGTCCAGCTTGTGTCAGTTGTTGATGATGCAGCAATTGTTGTTGCCGTCGTCAACGTCTTGTAAGCTGAAATTTCAGCTGATGCAAAACTTGCAGCCGTCCAAGCTGAAGGCTCACCGACCTTCTTTAGCTCAAACTTGGCACCTGCCAAAGCAGCCCCAGCTTCGTCAACCTTGTTGATAGTAACGTTAGTGGTTGGCAACTTCTTCAACTTAGTATCAACTTCTTCGGTGCGCTTAGTAGACGTACCATCATCACCCAAGCCAGTAATCACAGTTGCCGTGTTTTTCCACTCATCATCATAGAAACCACTAGCTAACTTAGCATCCACTTGCACATCTAAGCGCAACGCCATATTTTGGCCATTGAAATCAGCCTTTTTAATGGCGGTCGGATTAAGTGTTACCGTCACCTTTTGGCCACTAATGGCAACCGTATAATCTGACTTGGCATAAGCTGTACCATCCGTCTTGTACAACGCTACCGAACTTGCACCATTACGCAATGAAATATCAGTTGGCAAAGTATCTTCAAATACCAAGCTCGTTGGCACCATCAGTGAAGATGTACCAATATCATACGTTTGTTGCTTGACCCAGTACGTAAAGTTGAACTTATCTGCATTAGTTGTTGACGTAATGGCAACATTCTTCTCATGCAAGTTTCCCTTGCCCGCATCATTTGCGATGTCAGCATATGTTTGATCATCCGTCGTGACGAGCTTTTGTGGCTCAGTCAACGCAATCGGATGCGTCAAAGCAGATGAAATTGTCTGCCATGTATTTCCATCACCTGTGTAAAGCGTGAAATTATATTGCTGACCTTCCAAAGGATACGTCAAGGCAGCCTTTTCAAAGTTAACACCATCTAGCATATCCTGGAAATTTTGGTTATCTCCATTCCAAGGTTTAGCGTCTGGTCCAGTTGAATAGATACCGTGGGCTGTTGAGTACCAGTGGAACTGACCATATCCTGACTTTTGCATAAACGAGCCCTTGGCGGTTTCAACTGTCAACGTACCAGCTCCACCAACAACTGTTTCTGCATACTTGTCAGGAGAATAATTAGCCCAACCATTGCCACCTTGTCCATTAATATTCTTCGTATACGGATCCCAAGTAAAGTCATTTGGCGCATTTTTGGCAGAACCCGATTCTGAAGCGTCCGAGTTCTGCGCACGGCCAAAGTTATTCAAAGATGAAAATGTGATTTGTGCATCATCTGTACTATCAACTTGAATCTTCTTGGTAAACTGACCGTCCTCCAAAGCAAAGAATTGTAGCTTAATATCCAACGAATCAATCTCGTGGTAAATCAACCCTGAGTACAAGTTGTTAGGAATATCAATAAAACGCATATCTCCCAACATATTGTGCCCTGTGATGCCTGATGACGGCTTAATGTTAGAAATCGTCATCGTCGCCCCTAACGGATGCAACTCACCACTACCGTCCGTGTAGTCACCGACGTGGTCATAAACAACAGTGAATTCTGCACCATTCATCGCGGCGTCATTTTGGAAAGCAATCGTGTAAGCAGAACGGTTATCTGCACCGGCTCCTTGCTCATATTGCTGATGATAACCCGTCCGCACCTTTGTTTGATCCGCGTTATTATCGTTCTCTGACCCATCGATTTGTGTGACATAAGAAATGTCTGACTTACGATAAATCGAGATTGGCGCATCATAACCCGTATCAGCCGTGTCCTTGATATCTGCTTGCGCGACCTTATTACTCCAAATGCGGAAGTTATTTGGATCCGTCTTCCCAGTATCCTTCAACGGCGTCGTACGAACCGTGCGCTCAATCAGGATACCTGAAATAGCCTCACCCGACACAACATCCGTAATCGTCCGGTTGTAGTAAGCGTTTGGATCCTCTTCATCATTTGGCGCTGGCACAGACACTTCCGGATCATCTGGGTTCGGCGTTGCTTCCTCACCTTCGTAACCGTTCACCTTGGCCTGAATCGTCATCTTAGCATCGTCTGGCAACAGGCTAACTGGTGCCACCTTAGTTGCTTCCTTCTTGCTAGTTGATTCAGCGTCAGCCGTTGCCTTAACTGCCTTCGTCTCAGCCACCTCTTGCGTCAACGACAATCCGATTGGCAATGACACTGCCCGTTTCTCATCGTTGGTTGACGTTGCGGTCAAGTTTAGTGAGTGCCCATCATCATTATCATAAATGGTGAAAGCTCCCAATTCCCCTGTCTTAGCATCCCAAGACTTACCGTCAACCTTAAAGTCCGTCAGACCTGCCTTCTTAGCTGCTGCTGGATCGATTTTGAACGTCACCTTGTCCCAATTGGGCCACTTTGACTCCTTATCGATAAAGTTCAGCTTCCAAGAGACATCACGCCCACTCTGCCATTGCCAGCCATCACCATCCCCAGCAGTAACGGTCAGTCGATCAGATTTATACAGCGTTTTTTCCGCCGCATAGACTGTCTTGGCTAACAAACCCATGTTGGTCACATAAGGAACAACCAGTGCTATCAAACCGACAACCGCCCACCAGAAACGCAACCGCTTGTTGGGTAGAATACCCCGGTGTGTTTCCATAAACATCACTCCTTTTCATGCTATTTTCTGTTTCCAGCGTAATGGACCAAATATCCACTACTGCACTCTCATAGAATAGCGAAGCAATGTAGTTATCTTTTGCCGGGGTCTTAACGAAACTTTGAAGTCTTTTGAAGAATTATCCGCACCCTTCAAACCCCTTGACGATTTTGTGCATTTTCAAACAATCTTCATAAATCAAACTAATTTTCAGCAAATCCCACGACGAAAACCGTCATATTTACAATTCATAATAAGTATTTGTAAGAGGGTTGAACGTAACTTACATGGGGAAAATACATATATAGGCCGGTAGCTATCACATCGATAGTCACCGGCCTATTTTTTATACAATGAGATTAAATCATCTCATTTTTCGAAAATTCGCTATTTTGAGATTAAATCATCCCATTCCACCAAAAAAGCCGCACTGCATCTCTGCAGTACGACTTAATCATTAACTATTCAAATACCATTTGGTTGGTGTACAACTCAGCGTAGAAGCCGCCTTGTGCCAACAACTCGGCGTGGCTACCTTGCTCAATAACGTTACCATCACGCAAGACCACAATCTTATCCGCGTTCAAAATCGTCTTCAAACGGTGCGCGATGACGAAACTCGTTCGACCGGCAATCACGTTATCCATCGCCTTTTGAATCTTAGCTTCTGTCACCGTATCAACGTTTGACGTCGCCTCATCCAAAATCAACAAGTCAGGCGCCGTCAAAATCGTCCGTGCGATTGACAACAATTGCTTCTGACCAGTTGAGAAGACTGAATTTTCATCAGACACTTCAGTATCGTAACCCTTTTCCAACGTCATGATAAAGTCGTGAATATTCGCTTGCTTAGCCGCATCAATCACTTCAGCATCAGTTGCATCAGGCTTACCAAATGTGATGTTGTCACGAATCGTACCAGTGAACAAAACAGAGTCTTGCAACACAATCCCGACGTTATCACGCAATGATTGTAGATCCATGTCACGAACGTCGATGCCATCGAACTTAACCGCACCACCTGTTACGTCATAGAAACGGTTCAACAAATTCATGACAGTCGTCTTACCAGAACCGGTTGGTCCAACCAAGGCCACCATTTGTCCCTTATCAACTTCAATGTTGATACCATGCAAAATTTCACGATCTTCGTTATAACCAAAGTGCACATCGTCCAACACAATCTTGTCTTGGACACCGTTAAACTGCACCCCATTAGCTGGGTTAATTTCATCATCTTGCTCGAAGACTTCGTTCAAACGGTGCGCACCCGTCATCGCCAACTGCAACATGTTGTAAGTTGACGTGATTTGGGTGATTGGCTGGTAGTATTGTTGTGAAAATGACACGAAGGTCACAATCAATCCCAAGCCAGCGGCACGGGCTGACAAATCACCGTTCAACGCTTGCGTAGCACCGTAGAAAATAACGATAGCCAAATTGAACAAACCCATACCTTGCATCAATGGGAACAAGACACCTGACCATGTTTGACCAAGCGTTGACGCACGACGCACCTTGTCGTTGTGAGCCACAAAGCCCTTGATTGACTCTTCTTGCAAGCCGTTGGTGATAATCACCTTTTCACCATTAATTTGCTCATTAATGTAACCGTTCAAGTGACCCACTTCAGCTTGTTGTGCATCGACGAACTTCTTCGCTTGTACAATAATCAACGCTGCCAAGATAACCGCAACGGGTGTTGAGGCAATCGTGACCCACGCCATCTTAGGGCTCTCATTGAACATCATCCACACAACCCCAACCAACATAGCCACTTGTGAGAACAATTGGAAGATGGCTTGGTTCATCGCATTAAAGATGTTATCCAAATCTGACGTGAAACGTGACAACACTTCACCGTCTTGGTGTGAATCGAAGTAACGAACCGTCATCCGTTGCATCTTGCCAAACAAGCCCTTACGCATTTGGTTCACTGAGTTGGAAGCGACGATTGATTGAATCATCGCGTTGATAAACAAGCCAACCAGCATCAACAAAACAAAGGCCGCAAACGTCCACAACGCATGGTGGAAGTCAGCCAAACTCGCTTGGCTCGCTGTCATCGGGTTCAACTTCACCATCAAATACTTCGATAGCTCTGTAATTGAACGTCCCATGTAAACTGGCGCTTTAACTTGGGCCCACGTTGCAAAAATCGTGAAGACCACAATCGCAATCATCGCCACCCAGTAGCGCTTAAAATAATGAGCAAAGAAGCGGACTGATTCAGTAATATTCTTCATCGTTTATGCCTCCTGCGCCTTTTGTGTCTTATAAATTTCTTGATAAATTGGGGATGTTTCCACCAATTCTTGGTGCGCACCTTCCGCAACCAATGCCCCATCTTCCAAAACCAAAATACGATCAGCGTTAATCACTGAAGAAATCTTTTCCGCAATGATAAACGTCGTCGTATCTTGCAATTCGTTATCAAGGGCTTCCTTAACCAACTTTTCTGACTTGGCATCCAACGCTGACGTTGAATCGTCCAAAATCAAAATCTTTGGATCACCAATCACCCCACGGGCAATTGACAAACGTTGCTTTTGACCACCAGAGAAGTTTGATGAGCGCTCCTCAACTACGTGTTCATACGTATCTTCATAGCGTTCAACGAATTCAGCTGCTTGCGCAATCTGCGCTGCACGCTTCATATCTTGCTCTTGTGCATCCGACTTACCTTGACGCAAGTTATCTGAAATCTTACCAGAGAACAACGTTGCGCGTTGCAAAACGAACGACACCGTCTTGCGCAACGATGACTCGTTGGCATCCTTCAAATCAACCCCACCGACCTTAACGGTTCCTTCGGTTGGATCAAACAAACGCGGAATCAGTTGCGCCATTGACGACTTACCTGAACCCGTTGCGCCGACAATACCAATCATTTCACCAGGTTGCACCTTGAATGAAATGTGCTTCAAGGTTGGCTTATCATCCCCTGGATACGTGAATGACACGTCGTCAAATTCAACAGCTCCGGTCAAATCTTGCGCCGGCACATCCTTATAACCCAAATCTGGCTTCGTATCCATGATTTCAGAAATACGACCCATTGACACAAATCCACGTGCCGCAAAGGTCATCATCATTCCACCAACAATAATGGCTTGCATGATAATCATCAGATAATTCGTAAACCCGGTAATTTGTGCCAGCATCTTAGGCTCAGTCCCAACCATATTTCCAACGAAGTAGATGGCCACAACCATCAAGCCTTGCCCAATAAACATGAAGGCGGGCATGATAATTGAGAAGAGGTACCCAATTTGCAAATTAACGTGGTTCAATTCGTCAGAAACATCATCAAAACGCTTTTGTTCATTACCTTCTTGGTTGAATGACTTCACGACACGAACACCTTGGAGGTTTTCCTTTGCCTTCGCATTCACTCGGTCAATCAATCCTTGAATCATCCCGAAGCGCTTACCCATGTTGCCCATGACCAACGCTGAAACAGCACCGACCAAGATAACCATGACGACGATGATCCACCATAACTTGGGAATTGAATTAACTGCCAAGATAAAGCCACCAATGAACAAAATCGGCATACGTAGCAATGGCTGCATCATCATCATCAAAATACTTTGAATTTGTTGCACGTCATTGGTTAGACGCACAACCAAGTTACCCGCTGAAAATTGCTCGATATTGCCAAATGAAAATGTTTGAATCTTACGGTAAGCTGCTTCACGGACATCAGATGCAATTCCTTGCGATGCACGCGCTGCAAAAATTGTATTCACAATCCCCGCAATCAAACCAATCCCCGCAATCACCAACAATTGCAACCCGATATGACGCACCTTAGTCATATTGTCATCTGAGATTGCTTGGACAATCTTAGAAAGCAATGTTGGTTGGAATAGCATCGCCATCGCCATGATAATAACCGTGATGATAGCGAGTACTAAATCGAGTTTGTACCGCTTAAAATACGGCTTTAACAAACGCATAGTTTCCCCTCCAATTAATAAATTATTTCTATCGTTAGTGAACCATTCTAACATTCTTTTTCAGTTTTTTGTCAATTTAGTTAACAAAAAAATTTGAAACCACGCAAAAAGCGCAACCCATGTGATGTACACCGGTTGCGCTTTGAATATCTATTTCAATGACGCGAATTTCTTGGCCCGTTGTTCAGCACTAACGACACTGCGTCGGGTAAGCAAAATCGTTGCCACAATCGCAACCGTCACCATCCCCAGTAACCCAGCAATCAAATGATAAAAGATGCTAGGCACTTTGGCCGGAATTGCCAACCAAGCTGTCATTTGATTTGACACGTTTTGCGAATCCAACCAATTAGACGAATGATCCGACACGTCTGACAAAACTGATGGTTTCACCGTAAAAGGCAGGTGTTGCAAATCCCAACCCGTAATACGTTGCGTAGGTCCTAAATTACGCGGGTACATAATATCATGGTCATCGGTTGTATTATGTTGCAGCCCCAAGGCGTGACCAAGTTCGTGTTCCCAAACCGACACCACCAAATCATGGCGCTTCATATAGGCCGTTTTCGCAAACGCACGTTCAATTTCACGTTGATATAACGTAATCACGACCGTCCGCTTATCACCAAGGGTTGTCGTCTCCGTCAGACCCAGCGGATCATCAGCTCCTGGTGAAGCGACACCATCTTCGCTCCACATCATGGTCACATTCACCGCCTCTGGATCAGTCGGATTCCCGCTAAACAAAGTTGGCATTTGGAGCGTATCCGTCCAAATTGCCATCGCGGCTTTTGCCTCAGTCTGTTGTTTTGCCGGTATCCCTGACATATCAACAGCATAAGTCGTCGCCGCCTCAGCAACCATCCCATGACTGCGCACCATTAACGCAACCACCATCGTGGCGATAACTAGCATCGCCCCTTTTAAAAATCGCATCCCAAAACTCTCTAATCTCTCACTATTAAATCCGCTCTTTGTCCTCTCTACTTAACAAAGAACGTGGCAATCATCATCACTACTGCAACCACAAAAGCCAAGCCCGTCACCGCCATGTGTAAACGACGGTGCATGTTCAATACCGCAATGTACTCACGAATGAATGCTGGAATACGGTAATAGAATGGGGTGTTACCACCTCGACCTTGGGCCAGCACGTCAAAACGGCGCGCCTGGAGGCCAGCACGGAACACGTGGTACTCACTCGTGAAGTACACAAATTCAGGATCGAACTTGCCAGTTGCCTTACTAATAATATCACGAGAAAAGCGCATATTTTCGCGCGTCGTGCGACTCTGATCTTCCAAAAGTGTTTTATCAGCGGGATAGTTTAGTGTTGCAACGGCATAATCGCGCATTGCTTGGGCTTCTGAAACCTTTTCGTCGCCCCCTTTACCACCGGAAAAGACAATCGTTGGATAAACGCCCGTTGCGTCAAAGCGACGTTGTGCAGCGTCAGTTGCCGCCTTAATTCGGTTACCCAACAACTTACCAACGGTTTCACCATTCACCAGACCAGCACCCAAGACAACGTAGTAATCAGATTCACGCTTACGTGTCACCGCCGCGTAGACAATCGCTGACACCAAGAAAATGATGAAAATTAACATGAAGTAAAGTTCCATCACCCGGGCAAAAATAAACAGTGTTGCCAACCACGTTGGTGCGTGTTGCATCATGGCATCAATCATGTTGAAAACCATCAACCCCAAGAACAACAATGGTAACAATAAGTTTGGCAACGTGTGGTGCTCTTTACGCCAGACTTGCCATGAGTAATAAACCACAGCTAAGTCGAAGAAGACGGATAGGAACAAGAAAATCGCCAAGAACAAGGCAAAAATCATTGCAAAGGCGAAAATTCCCGTACCGCCAAGTTGCACCAAAATCATCGTAATCGAGATAGCGGCGAAAAAGAGCGTAAATAACGTCCAAACACCAAGCCACATCGACCGCGGATCCGCATTAATCACGCGCCACAACGCATACCCGCTTAAGACAAATAACAATAACGCAATTAGTGTAACAAATAGCATAAAGCCTCCCTTAATCTACGACATAGGCCGCAAATCGGGCCGCTTGCACTGGCGTTAGCGTGACATCCATCATCGTACCCGCTTCCACATAATCAATACTGTGCACTGATGCTTGTTCATTCAATTCGCTGACCAATTGTCCTTGTTCGAATGGAATCAACACCTTCGTTTGGACGTGATCTGAATAGATGTGTTGCCGAATGACATCAATCAGCATATCCAATGACGCATCATCTTGTGCTGACAACGTCAAAGTATCCCCATCACGATCTGGGAATGACATGCCTTCAATCTTGTCAGCCTTGTTGTAAATCGTAATCATTGGAATATCACCAACACCGATTTCCTTCAACGTCTTGGCCGTCGTTGACATCATTTCCTTGTAGTTTTCATCTGCATAGTCAACCACTTGGAGTAGTAAATCAGCTTGTGCAGCTTCCGCCAACGTGGCGCGGAACGCTGCCACCAAGCCGTGCGGCAACTTTGACACGAACCCAACCGTATCTGACAACAAGAAGTTTTGATTATCTGGCAAGTTCAGCTTACGCACTGACGTCTCCAACGTGGCAAACAACATATCTGCTTGGAAGACCGTCTTATCTTGGTTCTCACCGTAGCGCCGCACCAAACCGTTCATAATCGTTGACTTACCGGCGTTGGTATAACCAACCAAGGCCACGTTCTTGATACTTTCCTTCTCACGACGGGCGCGACGAGTTTGATCGTCAGCTTCCACATCCTTCAATTCCTGACGTAAGAGTGAAATTTGGTGTTCAATGTGACGACGGTTGGTCTCAAGCTTCGTTTCACCGGCACCACGGCTGGTAAAGCTACCACCGCCACCACCAGTTTGCTGATCCAAACGGACATTCATCGACGTACGCAAACGTGGCAACTGGTATTGTAACTGCGCAATCGCAACTTGTAACTTAGCGACCTTCGTCTTAGCACGTGAGGCGAAGATATCCAGAATCAAAGCCGTGCGGTCCATAATGCCCGCCCCAGTACCTGATTCCAAATTACGAATCTGTGAAGGTGACAATTCATCATTTGTCACCACCATATCGGCTTCGTAATATTCAACCGCTTCCTTCAGCTCTTCAACTTTACCCTTACCAAAGTATGTGGCTGCATTTGGACGCTCAAGCTTCTGCGTCACCGTACCCACAACTTCCATATAATTTGCTTCCGCCAAATTAGCCAACTCAATCATTTCATAATCAAACTCAGCATTTTGGCGATCCAAACCAGCAAGAATAACCTTGCGGACTGGATGTAACTCATTTTCTATCATAGCCATTTTTCTTTTACCAATTCGTTGTCGTGTCGTTGTACGCCTTCAACTTCATATCATCATCTGAAACTTCCCAGACTGAAATTGAACCGTTCAACGGCTTTGTCTTTGCTGTTTCATGAGAATCGTACTTATAAACCAAGTTACGGATCAACGTACCGTGCGCCACAACCAAAACGTTTTGACCATCGCGCACGTTACGACGCAAAATATCCAATCCCTTATCAGCTCGTGCCCAGAATGTCGCTGCATCTTCAGCATCATGCGTTGGATCGGCTTCCTTGAAAGCATCCATGACCTCATCTTGCGTTAATTGCGCCATCAAGTCACCGTATGATTCGATGTTCTCTAGTCCAATAATACCCGCGATTTGCTCAGCGCTTTGCGCACTTGGCAATCCCTCGAAGAAACCGAAAAATTGCTCGCGGAATTGTTGCAATTGTTCCGGCGTCTTCAAATCACCACTTTGCGTGTTGCGGCCTAGAATAAATTCAGCGGTGTGAATAGCTCGTTGTAGGTCTGATGAGTACGCGGCATCAAACCGGACGTTGCTGAGTCGCTCACCAGCCGCAAAGCCGTCGGAAATACCTTTATCCGTCAAAGGGGCGTTTCCCCAGCCTTGCATCCGTTGATATTTATTGAAGTACGTTTCACCGTGACGTACCAAGTACATATTAAATGACATTAATTGAACCTCTTTTCGGTTTGTTAGACGATTGTTAGTCTAGCTGCAGGCTACTAAATGCCGATCATCTAGCAGTCCGCGCATCCCCTTACTAATACCTATTATTGTACCATTTATGTAACAAGGACCGCATTTTTCAAGGCAGGGCATTTAATTGAATTTTGTTAGGAAAAAGTGTTGACTTTGTCCATTGATATCTGTATAGTTATGTATTGTTGTTAAGCAACAGATGATATTCATGGCCCAATGGTCAAGTGGTTAAGACGTCGCGTTCTCAGCGCGGAATCCAGGGTTCGATTCCCTGTTGGGCTATTTCAGCTCAATGCTATTGATATCATCATGGCCCAATGGTCAAGTGGTTAAGACGTCGCGTTCTCAGCGCGGAATCCAGGGTTCGATTCCCTGTTGGGCTATCACTTGTAAAAGCACGTAAGTTTCGGCTTACGTGCTTTTATTTTTGCCATTAAACTCGCCCAAACAAATAACCCCCGCGACACCACTGCCGCGGGGGTTATTTCATTCTACTTATTTACCAAATAGTAACATCACAACGACACTAAAGATCGTCAACAACGAGATACTGCCGTTGTATACCATGTGCGTCATGATATTTTGCCAGATGTTGCGGCCACCCCAGATGTAAACCAGTTGCAACCAAACACCCATCACAATGTACATGATCAATGAACTCCAGTGACCGTTCACATTGTGAATGTGCACCACACCAAACATGATGTTAGCAAAAATCGAAATCAACACGTATACCCACTTTGCCTTGTTACGGAATGGCTCCGTAATGGCATGGTGGAAAACAATTTCCTCATAAAACGGTGCAAACAAACCAATGATTGCTGATAAGAACGTTGGCGCAACGTCACTAAATGACAACGCACTCGCGCCACTGTACTTAATCGCAAAGTCACCCGTATCCAAGAAACCGGTCAACGCCTTCGTCAATGGCACTAGCACACCCATCATAATAATGCCGGCTAGCAATGCCCACATGACATTCTTAACCCAGTGCTGACGTCAAATCTGCCAGTCCCGACGCAAAACGCCGTCCGACCAGTAGAAAATTGACACTAACAACAAGATGGTTGCTGGCACCAAGGCCGCAATTGTAGCGGACCACGTTGCCAATCCAGTCGTTGATTGCGCATTTCCTGTCAACTTTAGCATCCAGCCCCCGATTGGACCGAATACCATCAGTGGGAAGATGACAACTGCACTCACCCACTTTACCCAATTAAATTTCTCTGACTTAGCCATTGTAATTCTCCTACAAGTTATCCCATTTCTATTTTCAATATTCTATAACGTATAGTATTGTTCTGCAACACATTTGTCACATTTCTTTTTGCATGTCAGTACGCGTCGGTGCCACTTTCACGATACAATAGATTTATCAGATAAAAGGACCGGTGACCGCAATGAAATTCATTTCATGGAACATTGATAGTGTAAATGCTGCTGTTGAGCATAAATCAGCCCGTGGCGAGATGACTTGGCAGGTACTGCAAGACATCGCCGCTGAACAACCCGACGTCTTGGCTATTCAAGAAACTAAGTTAAAAGCAACTGGCTTAACCAAGAAACAAGCGACCGCGCTCGATGAACTTTTCCCAGGTTATCACCGCTACCTACGGATGAGTACCGGTCGCTCTGGCTACTCAGGTACGATGATGCTGTCAAAGGTCGAACCACTTGCCGTTGAGATGCCAGTTATCGGTGCCCCCGATGAAATGGACATTGAAGGACGTATCATCACCCTTGAATTCGAAAACACGTATGTTTCAACGGTTTATACACCAAATTCAGGTAGCAATTTGGATCGACTAACCGACCGGCAAGCTTGGGATGACGCCTATCGTGCCTACATCGCTGACTTGGATGCTAAGAAGCCAGTTATCTTCTCAGGTGACTTTAACGTCGCCCACCAAGAAATCGACTTGAAGAATCCCAAGACCAACCACAAGAGTGCCGGCTTCACAGACGAAGAACGTGAGAAGTTCGGTTTGCTACTTGATGCCGGCTTCACCGATACCTTCCGTTACCTAAATCCTGACCAAACCGGTGTTTATACCTGGTGGGCTCAGATTTCAAAGACCTCAAAGATTAACAATTCTGGTTGGCGCATTGACTACTACCTGGCGTCAAACCGATTGAACGACCAATTGGCAACCTTCAGCGTTGTCGACACCGGCGCCCGTCAAGATCACGCCCCAATTAAATTGGAAATGACCGACGATTTCACGCTTTAAACCAAAAGAGACACAGTGCATGCTATCAAGCAAATGCACTGTGTCTCTTTTCATTTAGTCTAGTAACCAATCTAATGCATTCATCTTTTGAATACCATTATATGAGGCCGTTCGTTCAATCGTATCTAACGTTAATAATAACTTAGGGTAATTGTCATTAATTTTTTCAAGCGGGTGCAACTCCCTAGCCAAGGTAGTTTCATCCAACGTAGACAAACTAACTTGGATGTATTGTCTGCCGCCTTGTTTATCAACTGCAACAAAATCCACTTCTGTTCGATCAGCTAATTCACCCACGAAAACAGTATAGTCACGGCGTAACAATTCTAAATAAATCACGTTTTCCAACGTGTGCCCTAAATCACCAGGCCGATTACTAATCATAATTCGACGCATCCCTGGATCAACAAGATAAAACTTATCCCGCGATTTCAAATATTTACGTCCCAAATCATCGAAGCGAGGTGCGCGATATATTAATAAACTATCGACAATCCCTTGAACATACCGTTCTACCGTTTTATCAGAAATTTTATTCCCGTCACTTTTCAGCGTATTCGTAATCTTGGCAATCGATACAACACTACCGACCGAGCTCATCAATACCTTCATAATACGATTTAGTGTATCAACATCGCGAATCTCCAAACGTTGCACAACATCTTTTAGCAGGATGGTGTTAAGGACATCTTCCAAGTAAATCGCCGCGTCGTTTACATCTTCATACCTAATAAAAAACGGCAAGGTGCCTTGCAAATACTTATTGAACCCCTCTTCAATAGAGACATCACCGTTTTGAACAGACATAAACTCTTTAAACGATAATGGATATAATTTAACCTCAAAATAACGACCCGTTAAATACGTTGCCAATTCACCAGACATGAAATAAGCATTTGATCCTGTTATATAAATGTCTGTGTTATCAAGAATGTATAAGCCATCAACAGCTCGCTCAAATTCCTGAACTAACTGAATTTCATCTAAAATAATGTAATTTTGAACGCCAGGTACCAGGCGTGATTTTATCTTTTCGTACAATAACTTCGAATCACGATATTGGTCAAAGTCTGGATTTTCAAAATTAAATACTTGAATCCGATCCTCTGAAACACCTTCCGAAAGCAACCGCTCCTCAAACATTTTTAACAACGTGGACTTACCACTTCGGCGCACGCCTGAAATAACCTTGATTGTATCCATATCCTTATTACGCCACAGTCGGTCAAGATAAGTATTTCGTTCAATATAAGCCATGGTATCCCCCCGTCAGTATCACATATTCAATCTGACATCTATTATACCTTAAATTCAGAAGTATACTTCGAAAAACGAGCTAAAAGCCTCAAATTCAGGATTATACTTCCGATTTTATTTATCGATTAACCGTTTCTGCCGTCAACACCTCGACATATGTTCGTAACGTGCCATCTGAATTTGCATAGATTGCCACACCCACATCCACATTACCGGGTGTTAGCAAGCCCATTTTATGTGACGCACCTTGTTGATACGATGAAGTGCCATCATAACCGGCTGCTTGCCCATCATCACCAAATTGCAAAATTGCATCTTGGGCCAACGCCTGTAATTGTGCCTCACTCGTCAAATCGGTTACGTGCCAGACGTCTGATGTCGTGCCCGCAACACTCCCAAACGACAACGTATCCTTCTGATCAGCAGTGCCACCATAATTCACGGCCGCAATATGCTGAATTGTCGAACCATCACCATTAGTTTCTTCACTGCCATGACTGTAGTAGCGCACTTGCCCATTACCTAAATCTTCAACCGGCATCGTGCCAAACAGGTTGTTAAAATTGGCGTGCGGATTAGCCGCAAACGCTTCTGGCTCACGTAACGCCCAGCGGCTCTCCTGCTTCGCCAAATTCAACGCCATTTCGGATGTTTGCGCCGGCGCTACGCCATACCGCGCGCGATAATCGTTCAAGGCCGCCAATGCATAAGGCTGCAATTTTGCCAATGTCGCATCGGCCAACAATTGATTAGGCCCATTCGTGACAGTGACTGGCGTAGTCGCCTGACTCGCGCTACTTGCGGATACCGATGCCGGCGTTGCACTTGTAACTGATGACGCCACCGATTGCGCAGCCGATTCACTCACTTGTGAAGCAACTGAAGACTGACTACTCATTGCCGTCGATGTTTCAGCGCGATGCAAGCGATAGGTGATGGTCTCAGAGCCCTTCACCGTAATCGTATCACCCGGGTTTTGGTGGTACCCCTGTTGTTGATAAGTCGGCAAAATCAATTTAGCACCATACGTTGAACGATACTCTCGTACTTTAACCTCACTACCAGTAATATCATCAAGATACCGCACCTTGATCGTGTATGTTTCCGGCAAATATTTAAACGTGATAACCGTCTTTTGCCCGACTGTTTTTTCAATCGCCTTGGGCATTTGGTAGCCTGTCGCGGCGACTGGTTTAAACAGCTCATGTGCCCCAATTGGCACTAGTTTTTCTGTCTGTGGTTGAATCGCTTTATTTGTACGAATATCGACATAGCGAATTTTAACTTCCGTTTTTTTCTTTTCTGAGGCGAACTCCGACACCAATCCACTCGAACTGGCCAAAGCGCCACCCCCAAGTACTAAGGATAGTGCCGTCAATCCGACGACACGCCAATTTTTCAAAACGCCCCTCCTTTCAGCTTGTTAACGTTGTGTATTAAGTTAAGTATAGCTGGGGGCGTTTCATGGTCGCAAACAATAAACCTCGTACATTAAAACGCCCCAGGTTCATGGCTGCGGACCTGGGGCGTTTTGTCATTATTTAGATTATGTGCCGTTTAGAATTGGTCCTTCAACAATTGACGGATTTCTTCCAAACGAGGTTGACGTGGGTTACCTG
The DNA here is from genome assembly GCF_045799135.1 of Weissella sp. MSCH1. NCBI lineage: Bacteria > Bacillati > Bacillota > Bacilli > Lactobacillales > Lactobacillaceae > Weissella > Weissella sp. MSCH1. The sequence goes on from NZ_JBJMBA010000042.1 coordinate 175,473, forward strand.
GCGTCGTTTGGTCGT